>JALHET010000671.1:439-1042 GCA_022839525.1 Lentisphaerota bacterium | reverse complement strand
ATCACCAACGTCATGGCAGTACTGCCGATACGCATCGGCGGTTCATTTCAAGGCACCACCTCGACACTGAAGTTTACCCTGGTGAAGAACGGCGTGACCCTGGGCACGCACACGCTTACCTGCATCTCGATTCCCACAGGTCTCCTCTCTGTAGATGTGACGCACATGCAGACCGTCTGGGACTGGAACGACTTCAACGGCACCGCCCTGGAGGTGCAGTTGATCGCCGAAAAGCAGGGCAATCCGACGGGGATAGTTGAACTCGATTCGTTCGGCTTCGTGCTGATGACCGACCAGACCGTGGGCGGAACGGATGCCACGACGCTCAACCCCGTGCCGCTCGCCGACACCTACGACACGTCGCGCCTGGCCTTCGTCTCCGCCAGCCCGCCGCCGGACACGCTCTCCACCGATGACCCGGCCGGTGAACTCGGCTGGAACAACATCGGACCGATCTATGCCGGCGGTGGAAAAGTGATAAACGTCACCTTCGATGTGCTCGAGCCGCCGGGCAACATCAGCGCTCCCGTGACCAACACCTTCGCCATCACCAATGCCTGGTATGAGATCGGCAGACGCGCCGGCGACCAGCACGGCGACTGC
>JALHET010000671.1:0-428 GCA_022839525.1 Lentisphaerota bacterium | reverse complement strand
CCATCACGCCGCCCGCCGGAGTCGATCTGGGCTACGGTCCCGGCGTGGCCAGCAATACCGTCACCGACGCCAACGGCTTCTACCTGTTCGAGGGCCTGCCGGCCAGCGGCAACTACACCGTGGCCGTCACGACCTCCACGCTGCCGGGCGGCGGCGGCACGCCCACATGGGACTACGACGGCACGGGCACGCCCAACCAGGCCGTGGTTCCCATAACCTTCGACTCGACGACGGGCGCCGACACCGTGCTGACGGCCGACTTCGGCTACACTCTCCAGACGACGATCCGCGGCACGCTCTGGCACGACCGCGACCGCGACGGCAGCAGCACGCCGCAAGCCGGCGAGGAGCGGCTGGCCGGCGTCACGGTACAGCTCCGCGACTCCGGCGGCACGGTGATCGCCACCACGACCACCGGAGCGCAGGGC
>JALHET010000242.1 GCA_022839525.1 Lentisphaerota bacterium | reverse complement strand
GGGGGGGAAGAGTCATCGTGTACGGGTACGTGAACGGGCACGTGTACGGGGTATGGCCAACGTTCACGTTCTCCAAATCGGTATCGGTATCGCTATCGGGTTCGAAACCGGCTGTCGCGCCCACGCAGTGGCTCGCAGCGACAAGTGTAATGGTGGCGGCGATCCCGATGGCGATAGCGACGGAGCCGCAATGGAACCCTGAAACGCATGATCCTCGCATACCCCTGTCACTTGCCTATAACTTGCCTATAACTTACACCCAAAGTATCCTCATTTACATTCCCGTGCGAAGCGCGGGCGGCGGGCTAACCCATTACAATTAATCCAGAATGCGCAATTGACAAGCCGTGCCGCTTTTATTACATTTAATTCCGTTTTTTAACTCTCTGGGGGATTAGCTCAGTTGGTTAGAGCACTTGCTTGACATGCAAGGGGTCGGTGGTTCGAGTCCACTATCTCCCACCAGATTTTAGCCCCGTTTTTGTTGGAAAAGACCAATAAAAACGGGGTTTTTCGTTATACGGTTTTGTTCACCTTTTCTCCTGAGATGGATTATAGGCGCAACTCGTTGAACTAGGGCATGTTACGTTATATTCTCCGTGCCTCAACACTTTCGTAGTTCACGCCTTGAACATCATTGGCATGTGATCTGCGGGAGAGTCTGACGAGACCCTGACTGCCGCTATACAGAGCAGACGGACGATTGAAGCGACAGGGATATCCGGTGAGGCGTACTGTTACATCGCCGCGATCGAGATTCTTCTTCCCGCAGGCGAGTTTAGAAGCGATGTCATCAACTACCGTGATATCGAGAAACTGACCGACTACGATATCGCCCGTATGACCCGCGTTCCGTCCTCTGTGATCCACTTCTTTTTCAGCAAATATGCCGCGATATCCGATTTTATTCACCGTAAATAGCGGCCTTCGCTCGCGCCCCTGTGGTATGGATGCTCTCCTCCTGTGATCCGTGTCCGGTTGCCTTCACGCTGAAAAAGCGCTCCACGCTGGGCAGAGTTTGTTCTGACCGCGAATGGTGCCAATTTAAGGAGCGTCGGCCGACAGGAATTGATGCGCCGGTACGACATCGATGGTCATGTCATCGACCAGTATGATACGACCTTCTCTATTATTTCCGACAGCTTCATCACTCGCTCCAACCAGAATGAGAAAATTATTCCATTAATAATGCCATTATTGTTTCATTTCAGATAGATTATGTCAACCCTGTTCCATTGCGGCGCCATCGCTATCGCCATCGGGATCGGGATCGGAATCGCCGCCATCATTACACTTGTCGCTGCGAGCCACTGCGTGGGCGTAACAGTCGATTCTGAACCCGATAGCGATACCGATCCCGATAGCGATACCGATTTGGAGAACGTGAACGTGTACCGCTGCGTGGTGTACGTGTGCAGCGCGCTATCCATGAAACCTGAAAAGGCGGGCAGAAGAAAACACGCGCTCGACTCGCATACGCCCCTGTCACTTGCCGATTACATGAGTTTGGATGTTTGGGGTTGACATGTTTTATCCTCCCTTCATAATGGCGATCAATGGGAGAACTAACGGAGAAACGGGATGAAGAGGGCAAAGGTGTTAGTCGGGACAGCAGCGGCATGTCTGGCGCTGGTGGCGGTTGCGGCGGGAAACGCGAACGAGGCGACGGCTCCTGCGGAGGGGCGCGGTAAGTCCGGCAAGGAATCTGGAATGAAAATTAAAATTTTTTGCGACATGGAGGGCATCAGCGGGATTCTCGCGAAGTCACAGGTCACTCGCGACCATCCGAGGTATGCCGAGGGTCAGCGCTATCTGATGGGGGATCTCAATGCGTGCATCCAAGGATGTTTCGCCGGCGGCGCGGAGAAAGTCACGGTGCAGGATATTCATTCAACGTGCCATAACATCGTGTGGGACGAACTGGACGAGCGTGTAGCGTATATCGCCGGGCCTACGTCGCGCTTCCAAGGCATCGAGGAATTTGACGGCCTGATTCTGCTGGGATACCACGCCATGGCCGGAACCCCGAACGCCATTTTAGCGCACACAAGTTCGCACGACTGGAAAAACTTTTGGATGAACGGGCAAAAGGCCGGAGAATTCGCCTTTGAGGCTGCCCGGGCGGGTGAGCACGGTGTGCCGGTCATCATGGCCAGCGGTGATGACAAATTCTGCCGGGAGGCGAAAGCGCTGATCAGTGAGGTCATTGCCGTTGAAGTCAAGATCGGCGCCGCGTTTGAATCCGGAACCTTGCTGCCGAAGGCGCTTGCCCATCAGAGAATACGGCAAGGCGCCGAAGACGCCGTGCGGAAACTGCGGGTTTGCAAGCCGCCCCCGTATGTCCTCAGCAGCCCGGTCACGGTCCGGCTCGAATGGGTTGAACGCCCGGCCCTTCCGCGCAACCCCGAGGTCAAACTCATCGACGCGAGAACATACGAGGCGACGGCGGAAAGCGCGGAAAAGGCAATCAATATGCTTTTTTGAAAGACGCTGCCAGTGAAGGCGGGAGTATGCGATGAAAACAAGAAGAATCGGCATGTTTGCGGCGGCGCTTCTGTTGTCCGCACGGACGGGGTTCTGCCAGGCACCGGACGTCACCACCTCAGGGGATCCGACACCCGCAAGCCTTCCCGTTCTCAAACTGGAGCCGTTCGCGCGCCGCTTTGATTTCGAAGACGGCGCAGATCCGTTCGCCGCTTGGGCCAGCAATGCCAGCTATACCGTGAATTTCAAAGGGATCACGGAAGAACATGCTTTTTCCGGCAAGCGCGCCTTCAAGCTCGACATGACCTTTCGCTCGGGATCCTATGTTTACTGGAGCATCCCGGTCCGTGCCGTTGCGGAAGGCTCATTGCGCCTCTCCGCCAGCATGAGGATCGGGGAAGGCTCCGTTGGCCGCGCCGGGGTCGGAGCCAATATCCAGTGTGTGCCCGGCACGCATTCCGGTTGCGGATCCTATTTGATTGAGGCGATGAAAACGACGCGGGGGCAATGGCTCCGGCGTGAGATCGACCTTGGCGTTCGGGCAAGGGAAACGGCAGCAGGGATCGCGCGAAAATACGTGGCGTTGGCGGACGGCGACACTGTCGGGGCGGTGGTGAACCGCATCGGACTGTTCATCGGCGGCAAGGCCGGCGACAGGGTTGTGGTTTACCTCGACGATATCCGGCTAGAGGGTGCCGTGCCTGCCGAGCCGGATTACGCGAAGTGGGTTGCAGCCCGGTGGGCACCGGTCGAAGTCCGGCGGAAAGAGGCTTTCGCAAAACTGCGCGGCGACCTCACCGAAATCCGGCAGGGGATTGGGAGTTCCACCTTCAGATCCCCCGCCGCCCGGTTTCTGAGCCAGCGCATTTTGTCGCGGATTCCGCAGTGGCAAGCCCAGTTGGATGCGGCGCAGGCGGAGCGCGATCTGAGGCCCGGTACCTATCAGACGCTGCGCGACGCGCTTGATTCATTGAAGCGGACGCGCGACGCGCTTCAGGAGGCCGATGCGCGCAACCTCGCGTTTCAGGGCGGCATTCTCTACGCGCTGGACAACCCGATCGTCAATTTCCAAATTCTGCCGCGCGATCTGCTGCCCCCCGCGAGGGTGGCGACGGATCTGCGGGTGACGGCGGCACAAGGGGAAATCCGTGCCACCAGTTTAATTCTCCAAGCCTTGC
>JALHET010000241.1 GCA_022839525.1 Lentisphaerota bacterium | reverse complement strand
TTTCCCGGCCGGTGGATTTGGTGGAGAGGACGATCGCGTCTAAGACCCGCCACCATCTGTTGCTGGCGGTGCGCGAGGCGGTTGGCAACGTGTTGAAACACGCGTCGGCCAAACAGGTGAAGATCGTGATGCGTTTGGATGGCGGGATCTTGGAGGTGCGCGTCGAGGACGACGGGGTCGGTTTCGACACATCCGCGCGTGCGGGGGTCGGGCACGACGGATTGGTGAACATGACCCGCCGCATGAGGGAGGCGGGTGGGGAGCTGCAGATCGTCAGCGAGGTTGGGCAGGGCACCCGCGTGATTTTCCGCGTACCGTTGGGGTGAGTCGGGAGGAGATTTTGGAAAACGGGACTTGAGACTTCGTGGGCAAAATCGTATCTTACATTCTGATCTGCGGTAGAGGAGCCTTGCTCTGACCCAAGGAATGCGAGTTCCCGGCAAGCCGGTTGGTTGTATGTGCCAACCGGAGGGGCCGTTTTAACAGGATTGCGCTGAGGGGTGTCCCGCCACAGAGAAAAGGAGGCCCCCATGCAAATAAAAAACCCCACGATCCGGCATTTCAAGAACGCCGCCGATTACCGGAAACGGTTTATCATTCAGGATCAGGTCGATAAATATCTGCCCGGCGGAAAACATTTCATTGACGATGCCGCGATTGAATCCCAACTCTCTGCCGCTGCGGCCCGATGCGCGAACGATCCGGTGCGCATCCGGGAAATTCTCGCCAAGGCCCGCGCGATCGAGACCCTGTTGCCCGAGGAGATGGCGGCGCTTATCCATGTGACGGATCCCGCCTTGTTCGACGAGATGGAGTCGGCTGCGCTGGCGGTGAAAAAATCGGTTTACGATAACCGCATTGTGATGTTCGCGCCGCTCTACATCAGCAACCCATGCGTCAACCGGTGCGCGTATTGCGGGTTCCGGTGCGACAACTCGGATCAGAAGCGCCGCGTGCTGACGATGGACGAGGTACGGCAGGAAATCGATGTGCTTGCGGGTAAGATCGGGCACAAACGCCTGATTGCCGTGTATGGCGAGCATCCCGACACCTCCACGGACTATTTTGCCGAAACCATCCGCACCATTTACGAGCGCCAGGTGAAGTCGCCGCGCGGGACAACGGTCGGCATCCGGCGCGTGAACGTCAATGCCGCCCCGCTCCCTGTCGAGGATCTGCGTGTGCTGAAGCAGGTCGGCATCGGGACATTTCAGGTTTTTCAGGAGACCTACCACCGTGAAACCTATGCGAAGCTTCATCCGGCCGATACCGTGAAGGGGAACTTCGATTGGCGTTCGACGTGTTTTCACCGCGCGCTGGAAGCCGGGGTGGACGATGTGGGAATGGGCGTCCTGTACGGCCTCTATGACTGGAAGTTTGAGCTGATGGCCTCCCTGTGTCACGCGCGCGACCTGGAGCGTCAGTTCGGCATCGGCCCGCACACGATTTCGTTCCCGCGCCTTGAGCCTGCGAGCGGCACCGATGTGCCGACGACTTCGCCGTACCTGATCGACGATGCGACGATGCGCCGCATCTTGGTCATCACGCGCCTTTCCGTGCCGTACACGGGCATGATCGTGACCTGCCGCGAGCGGCCCGAGTCGCGTGACGCCTTCGTGCATTGCGGCATCACGCAGATGGACGCGAGCAGCAACATCGCGATCAAGGGCTACAGCGATTTTGAGAGCGAGACGCATCAGGAGAAAGACCGCCAGCAGTTCGTGCTTTCCGACAACCGGACTCTGGAAGAGGTCATCGCGCATTTGGCGCGCGAGGGCATCATCACGTCGTTCTGTACGGCGGGTTACCGGTGCGGGCGCACGGGCGGCTGCATCATGGACGCGCTCAAGACCGGCAAAGAGGGCAAGTTCTGCAAGATCAACGCGGTGTTGACCTTCCGCGAATGGCTGGACGATTTTGCCGGTGCCGCGACGCGTGCGTTGTGCGAGCCGGTGCTGAACCGGGAACTCGACGCGATCCAGGCCAGTCTGCCGATGTTCTACCCGACCGTAAAGGAACATTACGACCGTATCTGCCGGGGCGAGCGTGATCTCTTTTTCTAGTTTGCCGGAAGCCCAAACCGATGGAGGCGGGTATCAACGTATCTGAGGTGCCGAGAGGGCTTATCACTAACCTGTTTATGTTGCTGGGGGTCATGTCCGTTTATTTCCCGGTCAGCGCTTAGGTGTGCGAACGTACGGACAAGTGGTTGGCGATCATGGCCGGACATGCTATCCTATGGCACATGTTTCGAGGGGGGCGTGTTGACTCCTTTCTTTAAGCCTTCCCAAAATGGACTGAACATGAACGTGATCGGGTTCCAGAATTATTTGGAGGTATTGGAACGCCTCCGCAAGCCGTGGCACGAGAAGTACTACGCCATGTACTCAAGCGTATTGGGCGGCGTGGTTCTGGATCCGTTGCTGATGCAGGTGCCGGTCGACGACCATCTTGTTCACCGGGGTGACGGCGTGTTCGACACGTTCAAGTGTGTGGGGCGCGCGGCGTACAATCTGGACGCGCATTTGCACCGCCTGATTCGGTCGGCAGAAGCGATCGGTTTGGTATGGCCGGGCGGGGTGGACGAGATCCGGGCGCTGACGCTGGAGACGCTCGCGAAGGCGGGCAGGGAGGAGTGTTCGGGGCGCGTCATGGTCGCGCGCGGACCGGGAAGTTTCGGGGTGAGCCCTTACGAGTCGCCGGAGCCGGCCCTCTACATTCTGGTCTATGCTACGGGTGTGCCTTTCATGGAGAAGCATCCGGAAGGCGCGCGGGTGAGGCGCAGCCATGTGCCGGTTAAACCGGCCCGTTTCGCTACCGTCAAAAATTGCAATTATCTTCCGAACGTCATGATGAAGCGCGAAGCGGTGGATTGGGGAGTGGATTTCGTGGTGGGGTTTGACGCCGACGGTCTGATGACTGAGGGCGCGACCGAAAACTTCGGGATTGTGACCCGTTCGGGCGAGTTGCTTTTTCCCCGTATGGAGACGGTGCTGGATGGGACGACTATGTTGCGCGTGATGCGGTTGGCCGAAACGCTGGTGAAGGCCGGGGCGCTTGAAACGATCGCGTTTCGTGACATTACCGAAGCTGACGCATGCGCTGCGGTGGAGATGCTGGTTGTGGGGACCACCCTCAATGTGGTGTCTGTCCGGGAATTTGAGGGCGTGCCGGTGGGGGACGGAAAGCCCGGCCCCGTGGGGCGCGCGTTGGACACGTTGCTTGTGTGTGATATTGCGACGAATGACGCGTTGCGCACGGCGTATTGATCTTCTGGAGAAAAATGGCTAATTTCGTTGAAGTGATAAAAAAGAGTGTTGTCTGCCTGAACCTGAGTGACCTTGATAGCCAGCAACTTGTCACCACCCTGGTCGAAGCGGCGGTGACCCATGGGGTGTTGCCTCCGGTTCACAAGGATGAGGCCATCCGCGTGATCCTGAAACGCGAACTGAGCGCCTCAACGGCAATGCCCGACGGCATCGCCCTGCCGCACGGGCGTACCGATTGTGTGACGGATATCGTCTGTGTCATTGGGATACATCCGAAAGGCATTGATTTCGGCGCTCCGGACAAACAGCCTTCACATATTTTTGTGCTGTTGCTGGTGCCGCCCACTGTGGCATGCGACCATATCCATTTTCTTGCCAATCTCAGCTGCCGGCTGATGGAGCAGTCG
>JALHET010000240.1 GCA_022839525.1 Lentisphaerota bacterium | reverse complement strand
GCGATGAAAAAGGATCTCACGCTCGCGTTCGACGGCACCGAATGGTACTACGCGACGACGAACTACGTGTTCTCGGGCGTGGGCGACCATCTCAAATTCGAGATGCGGAACCGAGGCGTGATCCTCGCGCCCGCTTCGGGCACGTCGTTCACGACGGAAGTCCCGTTCACGGGGACGGGCGGGTGCGTGATGCAGGGCGCGGGCACGCTCGCGTTCGGCGCGGGCGCGTGGGCCTTCACGGGCGCCCTGGACGTCCAGAGCGGCACGGTGGACCTTGCCGCCGCAGGCGCGGTGACCGACCGGAAGGTGACGGGATCGGGAACGCTCTCCTCCGGAGCGTTTTCGGGCCTCACGCTCGCGCTTCCCGCCTCCGACGACTGGACGCCCTCGAACACGCTCACGTTCGCGTCCTGCACGTTCTCGGGGCGCACGAAGGTGGATTTCGGCCGCACGGCGGCCGATCCGCTGGACGGGGTTTTGCCGAAGAACCTCACCGTCGCGTATTACACCGGCGCCGCGCCGGACGTTTCCGGCTGGAAGGTGATTGGCTCGGGGATCGATAATGTGGTCGGCGTCTTCACCGCGTCGGACGGCGCGATCCGCATGACCGCCCGCCGGGGGGGCATGGTCTTCAGCCTCCGGTAACCAGGGCATAAGATCATCACAATATGAAAAAATCATTTCTGGGGGCGGCGTGCGTGTGCGCGTTCGCGGCGGCGGTTTCGGCCTCGACATTCTCACGGCAGGCTGGAACCGTCTGGCAGGACGGGCTTTTCATCGGTGACGGTGCTACCGGTGCGATGGCCTACGCGCCAGCGCACCTCGAGTGGACGATCAACCGCAACGATGTTCTCGACTCAAGGGTGTTCTCCTGCGAGTACACACCGCATGACGAGGTGATGGCCTGCGTCGCCACGAATGCCGGGCGTTCGGTCGCGTTTCTCCGCGCCGAGCGTCAAAAGACCAAAGGTTTCCCGGACGGCGGCGAAAAGCTGACAGCTTCGCTTTCTGCAGCGATCCTGCATATTCGTTTTTGGAGCGGGGTGGGCTGGTCGATGCCGTCCATCCCCGCCACCCGCCAGGAACTCGACACACGGACGGGCGAGCTGTCCGCCAAGATGACCTCGCCGTTCCTGACGCCGGAAGCGCTTTCGTTCATCGAACGCAGCCGCGACGTGATGGTCGTCGATATTGGCGATCCGAACGCGTCGAGTCGCATCGCCGTCATCCAACTCGCACGGCCCGAGGATCATCGTCTCGAGGACAGCGGCTTTACTTGGACAATCAAGGACGGCGTCGTCGGTTTTTCACAGCGCCTGCCGGGCGGCGAAACATACGCGGTGGCGATGTCTGCGCCCGCAACGCCCGTGGCGCACGGGCGCACCGCATCTGTCAGGGCGTCTGGGCGCAAGACGTTGTTCCTCGCGGTCAGGACCACGCGTGATGCGGACGATCCCGTTGCCGCCGCCTTCGATGCGGTCAAGGCTGCTGAGAAAGACGGCTTTGACCGCGTACGAGCGGACAACCGGGCATGGTGGAAGGAGTTCTGGACGAGGGGCGCGCGCGCCTATTTTGATAGCGATCCGTCTGTTGACACCCAGTGGAACTACGCCCTTTATACGCTCGCCGCGCAGTTCGGGGCGTCGCCGATGCCCGCGTTAAACGGCCTCATCTACGGCCCCATCGACGGCGCTAACGCCGGTGTCGGCTCCCATTGCTACGTCCACGACCAGAACGTGCAGATTCCGATGATGCCGTTCTTCCCCCTCAATCACGCCGAGTTCATTAAACCGTTCATCCGCACGTATCAAGATGCGATGCCAGAGATAGAACGCCGTACGATGGAAAAATTCGGCGTGAAGGGCGCTTACTTGCCCTTGAACATGAACCAGTTTGGATTCGAACATCCCGTCGCCGACTACCGCTACACGCTGTGCGGAGGTGCCTACTCGGGACTCGTGCTGGCGCAGGCGTGGTGGTACACCGGCGATGAAGCGGTGCTGCGCGAAATCTATCCGCTGCTCAAAAAGTTCATCCTCTTCTACACCGAAACCATGACCCGAGACGCTGACGGCACCTATCACTTCATCTGGTCGGTGCCGCCGGAGATTTTCACCGGTTCCAAGGACGACACCACGACAATCGCCTGTCTGAAGCCGTGTCTCGAAACCGCTGTAGAGGCGGCGACACGTTTCAAATGCGATGCGCAGGAACTGGCACTCTGGAAGGATGTGCTCGCGCATTATCCCGCTTTCGCGAAACATTCCGAAGGCGGCTGGTGGTGCGGGCCGGAAATCCCTGACGACCATTATATGTACGGCGGTCATCTCTTTTATCCGTTCTTCCCTTCTGAAGCCGACACCGATATCGAGGTCGCCAAGAAAACGCTTGATTACGCATGGAAGTACGCGGTGGAGATTTCATACGAGACGCCAGAACCGCATCCGGTACACGACTGGAGCGCGCTTTATCTCGGCATGGCGACGACGCGCATTCACGGCGGCGTGAAAGGGTGGAAGGCGCTCAAGGATTTCCAAGACGGATTTGCCAAGCCGAATGGGGTTTTTTCGCACAACCCGATCATCTTGACGAAAATGACGCGCGAGGAAGCGCTGGCCAACGTGAAGAAGGCACCGAAGTTGCTCCGTCGTAATTACCACGGCAAACTCACGGAGTGGGGACGCCGCGGCCCGAACGATCTCACCTACAACCCTGACGCCAAAGCGCTTGTAGCGCCGGTTATCGAAGGCGGGGCGGCGTTCCTGATGTTGTCAAGCGAGGCGCTGTTACAGAGTTGGGGTGGGGAGGTCCGCCTGTTCCCGTCCGTCCCAGAAAAATTCACCGGCAAATTTGAGAACTTCCGTGCCCGCGGCGGTTACGTTGTTTCGGCCGAGATGAAAAACGGCAAGCTCGTGGATTACTCGATTGAGGGGGTCAAGGCCGGCGACAAGGTCGTGGTCACATGCCCGACGGATCCCAGCTTCGTGCAGATACCCGGCGAGCCCGCGTTCCGGAAACCGTTGCCGCCCGGACCTTTCCCGGACGTACTTTCCGCTTACGTCTTCCGGAACTGGGGGCTTGTGGCACCGGATACACTTGCGGAAACCATCGGTGCCCAAAAAACAGATATCACGCGCATCGCCGTCGAGATGGGGCTCGCCCCCGAGCCGGTGGTTTCGCCGCATTGGCGCGACATGGGCTACGTTACGATCCTGCGCCGCAATTGGCATCTCGTGCCTTATTTCCAACTCATGCGGCTGGTGGACAAGAATCGGCGCGAGATGCGCTATTCGATCATCGAGGACGATTGCCTCGCGACCAAGCTCGGCATGCCCAAGCCGGATTGCCCGCGCCTGGTCTATTCCGCCGCGATGGAAGAGTCCGGCCGCGCCAGACGAATCCGTCTGAAGGAGATCCTCGAGGAAGAAGGAATTCAAATCAATGACCCCGATGCCGCGCCCGCTTTCGGGTTCCTCGCGGAATTCGGTGTAGAGTCACGGTCCGCAACTGTCGCGGATGATCCGCGTTTCGATCTCCGGATGATCTACCCGTTCTGCATGGACTACGGCGATCCGCTGGCTGACGACGAGGTGTCGTCCTGTCCCGAGGGTTTGGTTAAAGACCTTGCCGCACGCGGCATCAACGCAATCTGGATGCATGTCGTGCTTTCGGAGCTGGCG
>JALHET010000239.1 GCA_022839525.1 Lentisphaerota bacterium | reverse complement strand
GACCCCGGTAGCGGCGCGCTCTGGATCAGCGATGAGACGAAGCCCCCGACCATCGGCGAGTTCTATTCGAGTGGCTTACAGACTGGACGCACCGCGCCGGTTCCCGCGATCCAAAACACGTACATGCGCGGGAACCTGTCGCTTGAAGCGCTGACCGTCTCCGGCGACGGGCTCACCATGTGGACCGCCAATGAACAGGCGCTCACATGCGACGGGGATTCATCGAACGGCAGCACATCCATTGAGACTGTCGTCCGCCTGACGCGTTACGACCGCTCCGAAGTCACCGCCAACTGGACGCATACCGGACAGTGGGCATACAAGTGCGACACCTGTGCGGGGACAACGTCGGCACAGAGCGGACTTTCCGGCCTCTGCGCCCTGCCGGACGGATCGGTTCTCGCACTCGAGCGTGAGGTCAGCATCACTACGTCGGGGCGTTGCCGCATCTACCGCGTGACACCCGAGGCGTTTTCGTCGGCAACGGAGATATCTGCGATTCCCGCGCTGACCAACGCCACCTATACGGCGGTCAGCAAGGGGACAGCGCTGATTAATTTCAACAACTCGGCCCAGTCAAGTTTGTTCACCTACTACATGATCGTTTACGAGGGGATCTGCCTCGGACCGCGGTTGAGCGACGGATCGCTGGCGGTGTATCTTGTGTCGGACGGAGGTACGACAAAGTCTGAGGGATTCGTGACCGCCTACACCATGTCGCGACTCTGCGCCTTGAAACTTTCGGGACTTGATGTCGTTACTGTCAATTATCCGGCGCCTTCCGGCGGGACCGTGAAGCCGTCCGGCACCAACTATCGGTACCTGAACGGCACCACGATCACATCGACGCTGACGCACGGCGCAACCGCACCGACGGCGTACACGAACAACGGCACGACCCTCGTTTCGGCATCATGGTCCGCAGGTCGACACCTCGACCGCGGTGACCGAGATCGGCTCGAACGATTCCTTCGAGAGGTTCACGGCAGGTATCTCTGCAAACAATATCGACGCCTGGTCCGGCAACGGAGCCGTCGAGGCGCTGGCCTACGTTCCGCCGATTCCGCCGGGTTATCCCCTGCCGCGCGAGACTCACTCCAAAGTCCTGAATGTCGAGGGTTCGTCCGTGCGCACCCTTCCAGACAACATCTCCGGAAACCGCCACATCGATTTTATGGTCGAGGTTCGCCGGTCGCAGATCCCGCTCACTGACGCAGCCGCCTCTACCAAAGTCGGGGTGCACATTGACAACGACGGTTGTTTCCGTCTCTGGCACCTTAAAAACGTCGATGGGGCTTGGACTACGGATTGGACACGGGTTTCCGAGAAGGTCTATGCGGACGGCGACTGGGTGCGGGTCGGGCTCGACCTAGAGGACTACGGCGGAACCGGCTTCTGCCGCGTGAAACTGGACGGATCGCTCTGCCCGACCGCCGTCGGGTTCCGTTCGCCGTCCGACCCGACCCCCTACGGCGCTTGGTACCGGATCGCCTCGGGCACGGCTTCGGGAATGTCCGAAATCGAATTCAACAACACGCGGGTGGATGATCTGCTCATCACAACGGACGCCTTCATCGCAGAACATACAGGACCGACTTCGACGAACGGCATTGATTTCGCTTGGTTCGACGCAGCGGGTCTGCCGCGCGATCCGAATGCGGCGGCACCTTACCTGCCGGGGAAGACGGCCCAGTATATCCACGATTCGGGGGTGGACCCGTATTCCGACAAACCGCTTTCTATCACGCACATGGAGTTGGGCGCGGATAGCAAGGTGCGCATAGCGTTCAATGCCTACAAAGGCGACAATCCTGCGGCATACTATCGCGTGCTCTCTTCCACGAACCTCAACGAGTGGACACCGCTCGGCTCTTCGGCTGGCGTATTCGAAGGCAACTATTCCACATGGTCGAGCACATGGGAGGGCAATGCGGAAAGTCCGGCCTTGTCCAGAGAATTCTTTAAAATCGAGGCGGTCCCTGCCAGTGACTGACGGGACGCTCTGGGTCAAAAGGATTAGATGGCGTTTTTCCCCTCTTGTTCTGGCTTATTTTGGGTTAAGACCGATCCCTGCTTACTTCACGAAACCCTTGCGGACAAGGAAGTCCCACACCTGATCGAGCCAGGTCCAACTGCCGGTGCCGGGTGCCGCTTTGAACTGAAAGCAATGTCCGCGTGTCGCGAGCGTATGAAGATCACTCGATGCGCCCATCCGGCGGAGCTTCTCCCAGACCTTGACCGATCCCATCGCCGATATGGAATCGGCATCGCCGTGCACAAAGCACATCGGCGGCGTATTGACGTCAAAAAGAAGCTCGGGGACGAGTGTCGCCGCATCGTCATTTCCGCCGCGCGCATTGGTGCCGTCAACTCCATCCGCAAGCACGTACGCGGGATAGATCGGACATGCCCAAGCGACCTTGCAGGAAACCTTTTTATCGGCATCATCCACCGGATTGTATGCCGGATACGTTGAGCTGAGCGCCGCCAGAAGTGTCAGGTGACCGCCCGCCGAAAAGCCCATCGCACCGATGCGTTCCGGATCGAGTCCGCGTGCCGAGGCACCCGCCCGGACAAGGCGGATCGCCCGCTGCGCATCCTGCCAGGCCGTCCAGTGTTTGGGCAGATTCTTCGGTCGCGGACAACGGTACTCGACAACCGCCGCCGTCATCCCTTTCGCATTGAAGTATTCGGCAACGGGCCGTCCCTCGCCCCGGACGTTGCAGTGAGTGTATGCGCCCCCCGGGAAAATCACCTGGATGGCCTTCGTCTTTAAGGTTTTCGGAACGAACCAAGTCAGCATCACCGTATTGGTCTGATCGGCCGAATAGGACGGGATGCGTCCCTCGGGCCAGAGTTTCTCGCAAACCTGCCCGGCTGTGTGTGTGCCCGTAAAAATGCGCCGTTCCTCCTCCGCGCCAAGGCGTCCGTCGAAGTTGACCTGGTGGAGAAACTCGACCGCGCGCTCAAGCCCGTGCGCCCCATGGCCGAGATCCGCGTAAAGGTGCAGCTCGGCGGGGACTTTCCGCTTGCGCACTTCGCGGTAGCAAAGCGTCGAGCCGTTTGGTGAATACGGATCGACCGCGCCATGATGGAAACTGATCGGACATGTCTTCGCGTCGAACTTGAAACACGGATTGATCGCCGGACACGGCGCAAGCGTGCCATCCTGCGGCGCCGCACCGCCTGCCGCGCCAAGCCCGGTCGCATACGCCGGGGCGTTGCAGATCGCGGCGTTGACATGGCAGGGCAGCTCGTCCAATTCGTCCACCTTCGCGTACGCTGGCGTCAGGGAACTCGTCGCCATCATCACGCCGAGATGTCCGCCCGCGGACATTGAGATCAGGCCGATGCGTTCGGGATCGAAACCGCGCCTTGCGGCTTCGGAGCGGACAAGACGCACGGCGCGCTGTCCGTCCTGCCACGCGCTCTGGTAGATCGGCAGCCCCTTCGGACGCGGCGTCCGATAGACGAAATTGACGCACTGATAGCCGAGTGCGGTGAGACGGTTCGGCCACACCTTCTTCACCAGATTCACGTCGCAGCAGCTTTGGTAACTACCTCCCGAAATGAGGATGATGCACGCGCCATTGGGGTTCTCTGCCTTATCATACCATTCGATGTACGGCATACGATGCTCCTCGGGCTTGAACGCCGGGTTACGTCCCCCCCCCGCAAGACTCATCACATCCGTCATCGCCCCGACCTGATGTTCCTGAAAATCGGGAATCTTCCCTTCCGGCCACAGCGGCATCCGCTCGCCCGCATGCACGGAAGCGCCTGTCAACGCCAACACCAGCAAACCAACCAAACGAGATTTCTTCATGATTGACTTCACCATCTTCCTATAGGGCAAGCCGGAAACAGACCGGCTCCCATGATTGGCACCTATTATGGGGTGGGGGTGAAGTCCGTCAACCCCTAATAGCGAACCGCGGCACACTTAAACCGGGCGCTTGACATCCGGTACCGGATACGGGACACTTTACCCTGTCTGTATGGACGTTTTCCGGCGGGCGTTTGTAGGCTCCCCGGTATGGAGGTTTCTGTGGAAGCGATAGAAGTGATGCGTCATAGTGCCGCCCATGTGATGGCGGCGGCAGTCTGCAAGTTGTACAAGAACGTGAAGCTGGACATCGGCCCCTCGACCGAGGATGGGTTTTATTACGATTTTGACATGGAACACCGGCTCGCGCCGGAGGACTTCCCGAAAATCGAGGCTGAGATTCAGGCGATCATCAAAGCTGGACTGCCCTTCGAAAGGAAAGAAGTCACGCACGCCGAAGCGGCCCGCATCTTCGCCGGCCAGACCTATAAGCTGGAGCGACTGGCGGATATCCCCGAGGGCGAAACGGTTTCCCTCTACACGTGCGGAGGGTTCACGGACCTGTGCCGCGGCCCCCATGTGGCCAAGACCTCGGACATCGGCGCGGTGAAACTCATGTCCGTGGCCGGCTCGTACTATCGCGGCGACGAAAAGAACGCGATGCTGCAGCGGCTGTACGGCATGGCCGACGTTTCGCAGGAGGCGCTCGATGCCGCCTTGACCCTCATCGAGGAGGCGAAGAAGCGCGACCACCGCAAGCTCGGCAAGGAACTGGATCTGTTCAGC
>JALHET010000238.1 GCA_022839525.1 Lentisphaerota bacterium | reverse complement strand
CCCGCATGGTACAGGCTTTTCCGCTCGAGCTCGGCCTGCAGGGCAGCCTGACGATCATGGATGACTACCGAGCGGAACGTGAGCGGAACACCGCCATTACCCGGATTCTGAACTGTACCGCGACGACCCCGGACGACAACGCCCTTTTCAGCGCCTTCCGTCAGGCGCTTTTCGGCCGTGAGGGAAAAACCTATGGCAAGAAACTGCAGGATTTTGTTTCAACATGGCATACGCTCCTCCTCGATTATCCGGACAAAACCCTCTGGGGGCGGCCCGAAACCATTTGGCCGGATGCCTTGCCGTTCCCGATTCATGATTCGACTGAGCACCTTGCCCAACGCCTGACCGATGAAATCCGTCAAGACTGGAAAGGCGGAAAACCCGGATCCATGTGGGATGAGTTTTGCGCGTTCGTCCGCACGTTCAACGGAACCTTCCCCAATAATAAAGCCAGCGTCAATAACGTGCTGAACGCTTATCGGCCGCAGGCAACCTCTATTACCGTTCAATACGTAAAGGAAGAACACTGCTTCACCGGCGAAAAAGCGAGCTTGATCCTGCAAACCGTCGAAACGCTGTTCGGGCTGATCCTGCGTACGCGCTGCCAGTCTACGCAGGGCATTTATAACCTCATGGTACAGCTTGAATCCGCCTATGCGCAAAACACACGTAACTGCGGTTTGCTGACCTTCGACGACATCCCCCGCCTAATCGGGCGTCTCGACCCGTCCATCCGCCAGAACATTGAGTACCGCTTTGACGGACGTTTCCGCCACTGGGCTCTGGACGAGTTTCAAGACACATCCCGCGGGCAATGGGCAGCCATCCGTAACCTCATCGATGAGGTTATCCAATCCGGCGGCGATGAGCGCTCGCTCTTTCTGGTCGGCGATATGAAACAGGCGATCTACGGCTGGAGAGGCGGTGATGTGGCGATTTTCGAACGCGAGCTTTCTTCCGGCTACTATGAGCAGTCAGACCTCTGCCTTTCCCACCGCTACTGCCCCCAGATCGCAAACCTCATCAACCGCGTGTTTGAAGGCGGACGGATTGAGGGCATCCTTCGCGACTCAGCCCGTGAGGCCGGCGAAAAGTGGAGGGATCTTTGGACTCGTCACACGTCGCAAGAACCGGACGGGGCGTTCAGTGTCGATCGCGTGCGTGAATGTAACGCGGAGGCCGGTGAAGAAAAAATTGATCCCTATTTGGAGTCTGCGTGTGCCCATCTTCACGCTGTCAAGCCTTGGGAACGCGGTTTACGTGCCGCGATTCTCGTGCGCACCAACAATCAAGGTCAATGCTTTGCCGAAGCCTTGCGGCGTTCCGGTATCCCCGCTGTCTGGGAGGGCGAAAACGCCATTTGCGACACCCCCGTGGTCTCTGCCCTGCTGCATGCCCTGAAAGTGGCTGCGCATCCCGGCGACACTTTAGCCTGGCGGCACGTGTGCGCCTCTCCGCTTGCGCGCACGGTCTTCCGCAGTGCCTGCATGCTGCCGCCCCAGCAGGGCATTGCCGCGCTTTCGCGGCAAGTGCTTGATGACGTGTCGCGGCTGGGTCTACCCCGCACCTTGCAGAACATGATCGGCACGCTGTCGGGAATCGGTTCCAATCCTTTCACGCACGCCCGGCTCAATGCATTGCTCTGCGCCGCCACACAGTTCGCCGCACACGCCGACACTGAGGCCACGCTTACCGATTTCATCGCTTTCGTCGGCACGTTTAAAACGCGCGACGTAGCCGACACCTCCACTGTCAAGATTCTCACAATCCACCGCAGCAAAGGCCTCGGGTTCGATTTTGTCATCCTCCCGGTCATCGAACATGACGGCCTCACCACCATCCGGCCGAGCAAGGTTCTAACCGCACCCGACGAGTCCTGGCTGCTTTCCGACCCCGGCAAGCGCGTGACCGGCGCTGATCCCCGGCTGTCCGCCGCCCGCGAAAGCACCGTCAGCAAAGGCGTTTTCGAAACCCTTTGCGTGTACTATGTGGCCATGACCCGCGCGCGGCGCGCGTTGGTCATGCTGCTTAAACCGGCGCCCAAAAAAGCTTCCGAGACCCTCTATTTCAGCGATCTCGTGACAGAGGCATCTGACGCGCCGTTGCCCTGGTCGGAGGGTGATCCGCGCTGGTTCGAACAGTTCTTGCCGCCCCCTGAGGCCGCCCAGCCCTCGCCCGGACTCCCCGCCGTTCAGGGTGCCCGTGCCAAACGCCGAGTCTTCCGACGCGTGGCGCCCTCTTCCGCCGCGTATCACGGTCAAGTGGCCAGCACGCTGTTCAGTCCACATGACGGTCTCGCGATGCAGCGCGGCACGCGCTTGCACGAAGCGCTGTGCCGGCTCGAATGGCTCGACGCGGCAGCCCCGCAACCTGCGGATATTCCCACCGCCGATCTCGACTTGACCGTCCCTTCAACATTTCGTGACGCATTGATCCGGCAGCCCGATGTGATCGATCTTTGGCGCGAACGTCCCTTTGAGCTGATCACCGATGACGAATGGATTTCCGGCGTTTTCGACCGTGTGGTCTTTTTCGAAGAGAAGGGCAAACGACGCGCTGAAATTTTTGACTACAAGTCGAACCGATGCCGCGACGGCGAATCCGAAACCGCCTTCGCGCAACGGATGTATGAAACGTACGTGGGGCAAATGACGAGTTACCGGCATGCGCTCGCGCAGCTTTCCGGGCTCTCCAAGCATGCGATCCGGTGTTCGCTGCTCTTGACCAGCACCCGTCAAGCTGTCCCCGTCTAACAGGATGAACCCATGAAAACGAGGATATCCGGTCATGTTGATTGACGCCCATGTGCACACGTTCCCGGATGAACTGGCCGCACGCGCCCTGAAGAAACTGGCCGACAAAACTGCCCCGCCGATCACCCCCGTCGCCGACGGCACGGTTTCCGGGCTACTCGCAGAGATGCGGCGTGAACATGTGGATTACGCGGTGATCTGCCCGATCGCCACCAAACCCTCTCAGTTCGAAGGTATCTTGCAAGAAGCCCTCGCCATCCGCGACGGGATGCGAGGGGCGGATGCCGCGCGGCATCTGATCCCGTTCGCATCGGTCCATCCAGACGATGACGCGCGTTTCGCGCATCTCACGCAAACCGCCGAAAGTGGTATCCGCGGCGTCAAACTCCACCCCTACTATCAGCCCTGCGTATTGGACACACCCGACATGTTGGAATATTTCCGGTGTTGTTGCGACTTGGATCTGGTCGTACAGTGCCACTGCGGATTCGACATCGGGTTCCCGTTTGACCCGCTGTGCGGCCCCGAACGCGTCGCGCACGTCATGCGCGAGATCCCCAACCTTCATTTCATTGCCGCGCACCTCGGGGGTTGGCGGCAGTGGGGCGGCGCGATCGAGCAACTCCTCGGCAAGGACATCTATCTGGATACCGCCGTGTTGGAGCCGCACGTTGGGGATGCTGACCCTCTGCGGCTTTTGCGCGAACATCCCGCCGACAAGTTGCTCTTTGCCACCGACTGGCCCTGGCTGGGGTTTGCGAAGGGTACCCGTTTCGTCCGTTCAGCGGGACTGTCCCCTGAAACGGAACGTGCCATTCTCGGCGGCAATGCGGCCAAATTGCTGGGCATCACCTCGCCTGCGTCATGGTGAGGAACCGTTCCGCGGCTCTTACGGACGATGACGGTTCTCAGCCCTGTTGAGACTGGCGCAATTTATAGAGGCGCTCCATAC
>JALHET010000237.1 GCA_022839525.1 Lentisphaerota bacterium | reverse complement strand
TTTGGGTTCCCTGCTGTCCGCTCTGAAAAACATGCTCGGGTTAAATGGCGGCGCGGCAACTAAATCCGGATCGACCGCGCCCGCCGCAGGGGCCGGCTGTTCGGACGGCTCTTGCTCGGTGTCCCCGTAATCTTTGGCCAGAGTCCCGGAAGCGTCGATTGCCGAGAGGCGTCAGGAGTGAAGGATGAGTGTTCCCGTTTTCAAATCAAAGGACAATGCGTGGCGCGAGTACGCGAATCCTTTGCGCGGCGTGACGCTTGCCGGGATCATATCCAAGATCGAGCAGGGGGAGCGCGGCGCGTTCGCGGATCTCCAGTGGTTTTATCAGGCGATGGAACGGTCTGACGCTTTGATTGCCACTGTGGTTCAGCGGCGGCGCGCTGCGCTGCTTTCTTGCCAGTGGGACGTGAAGGAAGAGGATTACCCCACCGATCCCGGCTTGGCCCGTGAACAGGCCGCGTTCCTGCGCGACTGTTATGACGCTGTCGACAACCTCAAGGAGGCGGTGGCGTTTTTGGCGACCGCCGTGTTCCGCGGGTACGCCCACGTTGAAAAGCACTATGCCAAGGACGGCGGGATTTTCCGTCTTGAGCCTGTGGAACAGTGGTTCTGGTGCCGGGACGGTATGTTTGGCGAGTGGGGCTATAACCGCGAGGCGCGTTCCGGCGAGGACAAAGGTGATCCTGTGAAGCGCGGGGACTTTGTGATCGTCGAGGCTCCCATGGCGTTGGACAGGATTTTGTCCGTCCAGTATTTCCGCCGCAACACCGCGCTGACGGACTGGTCCACGTATCTGGATGTGTACGGCATTCCGTCTGTGTTCATAATCGGGGCTCCGAACACAAGCGAAGAGAACGCCGCGAAGCACTATGAGATTGCGCAGGGCCTGATGAAGGACGGGCGCGGCTACCTGCCCAACGGGACCGACGTGAAGTTTGTGGAGGGCGGCGAGAAGAGCAAGCCGCCGTTTATGGATCAGCTTGAATACCTCGACAAGCAGATCACGCTTCTCGGGACGGGCGGGCTGTTGACGATGTTGACCGAGAGCGGGAGCGGGACGCTGGCCGGAACCGCGCACCAGCAGGCGTTCGACCAGGTGGCGCGGGCCGATGCCGTGCTTGTGAGCGAGGCGATCCAGCGCGACATGGACAAGCCGCTTCTGGACGAGGCGTTCCCCGGCTGGCCGGTGGAGGCGGGTTTTGTGTTGCGGTCTCCTAGCGAGGTGGAGCCCGAGTGGATGAAGTTCATGAAACAGCAACAGGCCCAGCAGGGCAGCGCGGGCGGTCAGGCGTCTTCGCTCCCCGAGTCGGGGGAGATTGTTCCTGAAGGTGCGCCTGAATTGGCGGAAGGTGCGGGTGCGTTATGAGCGATAAAAAACAGAGTCCTTTTTCACTCCCGGAAGACGGGTGGCTTCACA
The DNA here is from genome assembly GCA_022839525.1 of Lentisphaerota bacterium. The sequence continues at coordinate 2,292 of JALHET010000237.1, read as the reverse complement.
TCACGCCTATCGGCGAGTTTCCCCACCATGTCGGGGTTGTGCAGGTGATCGACCGCCGGGCGTGTGATCTGATGGCGGATGATTTCGCGAAGCGGCGCAAGGAAGAGGGCGACCGTTTCGCGGGGCTTCTGGTTGATTACGACCATTTCAGTCTGGACACCGAAAAGCCCAGCGAGGCTGCGGGCTGGTTGACGGAGCTTGAGGCGCGTGACGACGGGCTTTGGGGGCGCGTGCGATGGACTGACGCGGGACTTGCCGCTGTGACGGGCGGGCGTTACCGGTTTGTGTCCGCCGTGTTCCCGGCTGTGAGTGAGCTGGAGTGGGTTGACAAGGCGGCGCGGAAAGGCCGTCCCGTGCGTCTTGTGTCGGTCGCGCTGACGAACGAGCCGAATATCAAGGGCGGGAAGCCGATTGCGAACCGTGAAAAAAAGGAAGAGACGGCTGGGACTGAAGGTGTGACGGTGTCCCCCGACGAGAAGAAAATCCCCGGTGTGGCGGTCGGCGGGGACGGGGCGGCCAAATACATGTGGCTGGTCGGGGCCACCAAGAGTGGCACGCATTGCCCGGAGTGCGCGGCGCGGCACGGGAAGGTGAAGACCCTTCTTGAGTGGATGCGGATGCCCGCGCCCTATTGCGAGTGCGCGTGCCATTTGGCGCGGGTTGGCGTGGAGGTCGAGGAAGGGTATAAGCCGCCCGCGATTGCGGAGCCCCCGAAAGACGACGACGCGATAAAGAACCGCATTGTGGAGATCGGCGGCAAGCTGTCGCGTTTGCGTGCCTGTTCACGCCCCCGTGTTATCCCCAACCATTGGACTGACGCGGCTCGTGAGGTGAGTCTGCGGGTTCGCCAGAATAAAGCCCGCATTCGTGAGTTGATGAAGGATAAGCCGGACGGCTGGGTCATCCGGGAAGAAAGCGGGACGTGGGTGAAGCGCGGCGACGATGTGGAGCTTGTGCGCGTTGACGGAATTTACGTGGCCGGGCAAAACAACGGGCGTTTCATCACGGAGCTTGCCGCCGGTAGGCCGGGTGACTTTTCCGATCCGTACGCGCTGGGGACGCGCAATGCGATGCGGTATTTGGGTTATACCAAGGGTGGTGAACCCACGGTTCCGGGTTCCGGCATGGGTTATCTTTCAAGGGGCGGGAGCGCGGCGGGTTCCGGTTACAGCAACTGGTCTGCGGGCGGTTTTAGCCTTTTGCACAACCGTTGGAGTGACGCGGCGCGTGTGGCGAGAAAGAACTTTCCCGGCTGGAGTGACGCGGCGCGTGCGGCGGCTGCGGCGTCCCGCAAGGCCAAGGCTGGCGGCGGCGGTTCCCCCGTGAGTGAGGCGGAGCCGGCGGGTGACGCGGACGGGTTTGCCGCGGCCTTCATCCGCAAGTACGAGGGTTTTGAAGAGAACGTGTATCCCGATCCGGCCACGGGCGGAGCCCCCTGGACTGCTGGGTACGGATCGACGCGGGATAAGGACGGCAATCCGTTCAAGCCGGGTGACCGGGTGACGCGGGAAGAGGCCGAGGGGTTGCTTGTGCGTGACATGAAGGGCGAGGTGTCGGGGCTTGCTTCTGTCGTCCCGTGGGAGACTTTGGCTGCACGCCAACAGGCCGCGCTTATGAGTTGGGCGTATAACATCGGTGGCAAGGCGGCTTCGTCGTCCACGCTGGCCCGGCGGCTTGCGGCGGGCGAAGATCCGGCGGTTGTGATCCGTGAGGAACTTCCCCGTTGGAACAAGGCCGGCGGGCGTGTGATGCGCGGTCTGGACGCACGCCGGAAAGCCGAGGTTTCGCTTGCCGAGGGTGCCCCGATAGCCAACAGGTGGAGCGACGCGGCGCGTGTGGCGAGTGCGGCGGCCCGTCTGGCGAAGTACGGTGCCATGATGGGTTTTCGCCCGTGGGGGGATTCCGCGCGTGCCGCCGCGCTTGCGTCCCGTTCTGGCAGCCCGTCGAAGCGCAAATCACCGGGCCAGTCTCCGCGCAAGTCATCGGGCAAGTCGTCTCGCAAAGGCGCGGCGGTCAAGATGTCCGACAGCGAAAAGGCTTTGGCCAAGGCGGACGCGGCGGCTGCTGTTTACTCGTCTCGCGCGTTTTCCTCCCGGCGCGGCAAGTCGTCCGGCGGAAAGAGCGGGGCGTGTTACAACTGCGGCGCGGAAGGTCACTGGGCGAAGGATTGCCCGAACGGCAAGGATGAGTTCCGAAAGAAACCCGCTGTCCCGGCTCCCGTCTCTCCGTCTGACAAGACCCGTGCCGAGTATGAGCGTTTGTCGAAACTGCCCGCCCGTTCCGGCGGGTACT
>JALHET010000016.1 GCA_022839525.1 Lentisphaerota bacterium | reverse complement strand
CGAAACGTACCTGACGTGGGACGAAGTGCGCGAACTCGTCCGCCGCGGGCATGAAGTGACGACACACACGGCGAGCCATCCGAACCTGCGGGCGCTCCTGAAGGCGGGAAAGACGGACGAGGTTCGCCGCGAGATCGCCCGTTCGCGAGACGCGATCGCCGACCGGACGGGATTTGCGCCGCGGCTGATGTGCGCGCCGTACATGCAGCAGAACGAAGAGACGGCGCGTCTATGCCGCGAGGAGAACCTTCGGCAGATGGACGTCACGCGTTACAACTTCGGGTCAGCCAATCAGGATCGCGTTGCAGACGTCGTGACGAATGCGGTCGCGAAAGGCCGTCTGCGGATGGATCTCCTGCACCATGGCGTCTCGGCTGCGGATCATGGCGGTTGGAGTTCGTTCCCCGACCGTGCGTCGTTCTCCCGGCATCTCGACCGCATCGCCGAAATGGAACGCCGGGGCATCCTGCGGGTGACGGATTATGACGGTTGTGCGGCGGATTGTGCGCTCAAAGCCGCATCATGGCCGCATCATGGCGTTGTCGCGCTATCTTTCGACGACCGGAATCTGGCAGATTGGGAGCGCGCTTTCCCGCTCTTCGGGAGATACGGGGCGACAGCGACGTTCTGCATCAGCGGAGAGATCGACACGAATGTCGTCGTCTTTGCCCGCAAGGCGCTGAGGCAGGGCCATGAGATCGCGTTGCACGGCTTACGGCACCGGAATGCCGATACGGCCGTCGCCGAAATGGGCGAAGAGGGATACTGGGAGGCCGAGATAAAGCCCCAGATCGTCGCCTGCAAGGCCGTGGGTATCCCCATTCGTTCTTTTGCCTATCCGAACTGTCGCCACAGCGAGGCGTCCGACGCGCTATTCGCCCGACACGGGTTTACGCGCCTGCGCGGCTCGATTCCGGGCGTGAAGAATCCAAATCCCTATGATCCGAAAGGCGAGAAGCTTGATCAGTGGCATCCCGTTGCCGAGGCGGATCCGTTTTTCGTCCCGGCTTGTGAGTACCTGACTGGGCGAAACATCTCTAACGTCATCTTGGGCGAGAGCTATCATACGGACATCGAGGACATCTTGCGGGCAATGACCCGTGCCGGTTCGCGCGCCGAGCTGCTTTCCCTCGTCTCTCACGGTATCGCGCCGGATGCGAAAGGGATTAGCCTGAAGACCGAATGGCTCGAACGGATTCTGTCTGCGGCAGATGCGTCGGGGGTCGTCGTCAGGGGGCTAAGGTAAGTAAGGCCGAACCCCATGTGGGAATTTGAGGACAGGCCTTTTTTTTGATTAAGTATCCGTCACTGTTCGGGGCATTATCGCCTCCAGCCATGACGATCGGCGAAATCCATGTAGCACGTCCAGTCGTAGAGCGAAAGCGTATGCTCGCCGGCTCGCAGGTGATACGAGACGCAGCCTTCCTGTTGCGGACAGTCCGCCTTCGGCCAGGCTTCGCCCACGAGTCCCTTCTTTCCGTACAGCTCCCAGGCCGGAGACGCCAGCTTGGCCGTCCACCACTCGCCGAGGGGACCTGCGGCGCTGTCTTTGGTGGCAGAGGCGATTGCCAGCAGGCGCGGCGCCACCAGAGCCGCCCATTCGTGCTGGTCGACGTCGAGCGGAGCGCAGGCCTTCGGCCAGGCGTCCGCACGGTAAATCGGACGGTCGCGGTTCATGAAGCAGCGCTGGAACTTGCCGCAGAACCAGTAGGTGACGCGACTGCTGAGAAAAAGCGCGTAGTACTCGCTTTCCGGCAAGTCGATGTGCGCCAGCTTCGCGCCTCCGCAGCCCGAACAGTTGACGCAGGTCATCGCGAAACGCTCGTCCGTCGCTCCGGCCAGCAGAGAGGTCTTTCCGCCCCGGCTATGGCCGACGACAGCCACGTGTCCGGCATCGAGAAGCGGTTCTGTCTCGATCCAGTCCATGACGCGACTGGCGCCCCACGCCCAGGCGGAGAGCGTTCCCCAACTCATGTCCCCGCGGTCTTTCGGCTGCTCGTAACACGGAAAGACCCCCTTTAGGAACGCCGTGGCCGGATTGTAGGTCTCGGGCGCCACGTCGCCGTTGAAGAACGCGATGGCGGCATAACCGCGTTTCACGATCTCCTCCGCCGGCCAGAAGGGGGACTTCTCAACCCGTTCCGGATCGATGTTTTTCTGAGCGTCGCGGTTACAGATGAGGACGAACGACGGCACGGGTTTTTCCGACTTGGGAATGAACGCCGTCACGACAAACGAATTGGAGCCATAGGGTCCCTCGTACGAAATCCGCACTCTTTTCCGGACGGCCTGGCCGTCCATCATCGTCCGGTCGGCGCTTTCTGATGAGAACGCCACCTGCGGATGCTCTGCGGCGGCCGGACGCTTGCCGTACATCGTCTCGAGGAAACGCTTGCGGAGCTCCGGCTTCCGGACCGACTCCCACGTTTCCCGGTCAGAAACCGCCTTCCCGTCAAAGGTGCGCAACAGTTCCGGCACATCCTGAGGAACCGGAAGCGCGGCAAGCGCCGCCGCCAAGAGACAACAACACATCATGACTCACTCCCTGTTTTCATTTTTCGTCGCATCACTAGAATCTGTGGGGGACAGTTGAATGACAAAGGCGCATCCGGGAATCCTTCTTGTGTGAAAGAACAGAGGAGGACGAACAACGCCGGATGCGTGTAGAAACATTACTAAACCACATGGAGCGCGACAAGGTCTTTGTGTACGAGGCTTGCGAGTTGGGCGGGATTCAAGATCGTTGATGGTTAAGCGGCGGGGACCGGCGGTAGTCCATCTGCAACGCCGCCGCCAATGCGACGGCCACAAGCGAGGCTCCCGTCATTCCCCGTCTTCCTCCTTCAGACGCCTTACCGGCCCAACCTAATGAACTTCGCCTCGCGAGGCGCGAGCTTCAGCGAACAGGCGCCGGACGTGAAGTCGTACGTCGACTTGTCCAGCAGTTCGATGCCCTTCGCCGAAAGGCCCTTCACCGACACCGTCTGCTCGACTGCGTCGTCCGTGTCGTTCAGGACAATCAGGACGCCGTCCTTCCCCTTGGCGAACCAGGCCCAGAGCTGCCGCGGCCCAGGCTTCGACAGCGACACCAGCGGCTCGCTCTCCAAGTAGAAGGCGGAGTAGACGCCGCCCTCGCGTAGCTTGCGGATCTCGGAATCGACGCGGTAGAACTGCCAGCCCTCGCGGTCGTGCGGACCGCGATCCATAATGAGGTCGTAGATCTTCGTATAGGCGAGGACATGCCGGATCGCCCGCACGTTTTCTGGCGTGTTGCAGTCATACGTGCGATAGAGATGCGGCGCCCAGCACTCCCGCGCCCGAAGGAGCTGCGGCGAGGTGCTGAACACAAATTCCTGAGCCCGCGGCACGAAAAACGACTCCATCACCTCCGGGGTGTAAAGGTCGAAGTACGTGTAGTTGTTCTTCACGACGGAGAAGGCAAAGCCCTCGCTGGCGCAGATCATGTCGAAAAAGACGCCCGACGGGCACATCTTGCAACTGACGTGCCCGAAGAGCGCACCGTCGGCGTTCTTCGCTTTCACGAGCCGATAGACGCGCTTGTGAAGCTCGCGCGTCTGCAGGATCGCCATGTCATACATCGTCCGCCCGAAGTCATCCTTCCACGCGCAACCGTGCCTTTCGTTGCGGCAGAGGTGCGGGTTCGCCAAGTCGAAGTAGAGGTCCTTCGAATCCTTGCACATGTCGTTCAGGTACCAGTTGATCCCCCAGACCTTGTAATCGAAGTAGCTCTTGGAGTTGAGACAGGCATACGCCCAACTGCCGCGGCGCCAGCTCGGACGGCCGGTCTTCGGCGCCTCGTGGGCGAAATAATCCAGCCCCTTCATGTGCCACTCGACGCGGTACCAGTTCCAGAACGGGTCCTCCGGCGAGACGCCGCTCGAGCCGTTGTACCAGAAGACGCGCTTGCCGGCCTTAAGCTCGTCCGCGAAGCGCTTGACGGGAACCGGATCCTCGAAGCCCGGATACTTCACCTCGAAGAACTTGCAGACGTGTCCCGTCCAGGTGATGCGCTTCGTCTCGTCCACGGAAGCGAGCTTAAGATCCTTTGGCTTGACCGGCGTCGGCTCGAGGTAGAACTTCACCGTCCGCCGCGGCCCGGCCGCCATCGGGCAGTCCACGAACGTCGTCGTCACGGAGATCTCATCCGCCGTCGACGCGACGCGCCCAGCGTTCACCAGGTTCTTCGCATGCCAGCCGTGCAAATTGAGGATGCCGCCCATCAAGCCCTTCCGGCCCGGCATCCACCACATGTGTACCTTCGACGGGTCGAAGTCGAACGCCGGCGTCGCGTCCTTCGGGAATCGGATGTTCGGGTTCATCTCCGACGAGCAGTCGTCGAAGCCGGTCACGAAGTCGCGTGACACCGCGACGCGCCACTGGAGCGACTTCACTGTCGTCGGATAGCTCGCCTCGAACACCATGAAGCCGTCGAACTCGCATGTCACCCTGACCTCGATGTCGGCCTCGCGCGCCTTCAGGCAGTAGCTACCGACGCTCTTCCCCACCTTCGCGGGAACGACATCGAACGTCAAAGCTGTGCCGTCAGCGATCAGCGCGACCGGTGCCGTCAGGAGTTCCTTTCCGCCGTGCCGCACGGACGAGACAAGGCCCTTGCCGCCGAGTTTGATCGCGCGTTCCCAGCAGCGGAACGTCCCGTCCGGCAGGAACTCGGGCGCCGTCCATGGCGGCGGTACTGTGTCCTCCGTCCCGAGCTGGTTGTCGTCCCACGGCATCTTCGCACCGGGCTTCAGGTAGGGTGCCTTCTCCGTGTAGACGAGCTTTCCGGCAGCGTCGAGACAGTCGAAATGAAGCCAGTAGAAGCCCGTCGGCAGGTCGTTGACATCGACCTCGATCTCGCGCTCGCCCCAGAGCTTCCCGAACGGCACCGATTTCGTCCAGTCGCCGATCGTGTCAGAGTGATAGTCAAGCGCCCGCACACGTAGCACGTGGCCGTCCTCATCCGTCCAGCCGGCGATCCGCACGTGCAGGATCCGCTTCTCGATGTCCGTCCAGACGTACTTGAAATCAAACGTCAGCTCGGGATCGCGGTACCAGCCGCTGACGCTGTAGAGCGGCTTGCCGTCCGCGTCCTCTAATTCGTAATAGCCCGTGCCGCTCGACGAGCCGCGGCCGACGACCTTGAACACGGCTTTCTCGCCGGCCTTCACCTTCTTCGTCGTCGGCAGGTTCAGGAAGTCCTGCGTCGCGCCGGAGGCGTAAAGACAACTGTAGAGCTGCCCCGTCTTCGCGCACTGCACCTCGACGTCGGTCTCGATATCGCTGCCGCCGATCGGGCCGAACGACGGGATGCGGTAACGTGAGGCGGAGAGGTCGATCATCCCCTCCAGCGCGTTTTTCTCGCGGAAGACGGTGTCAGGCAGGGAGATGCGGAACTTCGCGCCGTCCGTCGGCGTCACGCCGAGGTCTTTCCAGGCGTACGCCTTCTCGCCGACATGGAACGCCTCTGCGTCCCACCAGAACGAGACTTCCTCGCCCGTCAGCTCCAGCGGCGCGACCGCACTCGGTTCCGTGGCGCTTCCCGCCGGAAACGCCATCTTCAGGACTGCCAGCAGCAGATTCAGACTTGTCATCTCTTTAGCATCCCAACAGGTTATTTCAGGTCAAAAGCAATGAACTTCGCCCCGCGCGGGCCGAGCTTCAGCGCACAGGCGCCGGACGTGAAGTCGTACGTCGACTTGTCCAACAGTTCGACGCCCTTCGCCGAGAGACCCTTCACCGACACCGCCTGCTCAACTGCGGCGTCCGTGTCGTTCAGGACGATCAGGATCGCGCGGTGGTCGTTCTTAAAATACGCCCAGAGTTGCCGCGAACCGGGGGCGGACAACGCCACGGGCACTTCGCCCGGCGTGTAATAGCACCAGTACTTCCGATCGACTCCAAGTCGGGAGATCGGATACTCCACCGCGGCGAACTGCGGTCCCTCCCGGTCGTGCGGCGCGCGCGGAATGACCACGTCGTGGATCTTGATATAGGCGATGCAGTGGCGGATCGCCCGCTCAAGCTTCGGCTCGTGCGGATTGTAGTTCGCGTAGCCGACCGGATCCCAGCACTCGCGCCAGCGCAGGAACTGCGGCGGTGTGCGGACGATCGTGTCCGCGGCGCGCGGCGCGAACATCGACTGCATGAGTTCCGGCGTGTAGATATCGTAGTAGCTGTCTTGCCAGCGGACGCGGGAGGCCAGCGACTCGCCCATCGTCAGCATGTCAAAGAAGACGTCAGACGGCGTCCGGGTGTCCGTCGTGTGCCCGAAGAGCGCACCGTCGGCGTTCTTCGCTTTCACGAGCCGATAGACGCGCTTGTGGAACTCACGTGTCGCGTCCAGATTCTTGCCTGCCATCGTCCGGCCGAAGTCGTCAGTCCAGCGGCATGGGTGGTACGGACTCATGCATCCTCCGAAGTTCGGGTTGGCGAGGTCGAAGTAGAGATCTTTGATCTCCGGCGCGACATGGAGGTACCAGTTGACGCCCCAGAGCTTCGACTCGAAGAAGCTCTTCGAATTCAGACAGCCGTACGTCCAGTTGCCGATGCGGCGCTTCCACTCCTGATCCTTCCAGATCGGCGCCTCGTGGGCATAATAGGACGGATCGCCGCCCCTCACCCAGTCGCGGCGGTACCAGCCCCAGAACGGACTCTCCGGCGAAGTGCCGCTCGTGCCGTTGTAGAAGAACACGCGCTTGCCCTGCTTGACCATGTCGATGAACTTCTTGAAGAGGTGCGGATCCTCGAAGCCAGGATACTTGATTTCGAAGTAGTCGCACAGGTGGCCGGTCCAGCCGACGATCCGGTCGGACGGGACGGCGGCAAGATCGAGGTTCTTCGGCTTGACGGGCGTCGGCTCGAGGTAGAACGCGACGGTGCGCCTCTGGTCGCCCGTATAAGGCGTGTCGACGAGGTTCTGCGTGACCGTGAAAGCCTCCGCCGACGTGACAGCGCGCGCGCTCGTCGCGAGGTCTTTCACGTGCGTGCCGTGCAGGTCGACGATGCCGAAGAGCAGGCCGACAACGGCGTCGCCCGCCCAGAGCCACGGATGCGCGTTCGCGTCATAGGCAAGGTCAAGCGTCCCGTCTTTGCCCAGCACCGCGGTGTCCGCCGCCGTACCGGACTTGTTGAACGAGAAAACCTGGTCGCGCCGAAGCGCCGTCCGCCAGGCGAGCGACTTCACGCCCCCGCCGTACTCAAGGGAAAAGCGCACGTAGCCGTCGAAATCACAGACGGCGTCGACGGCAATATCCGCCCCGCGCGCCGTCAGCCGGTAGGTCGCGGAACTCGTCTTCTTCTCCTTCAGCGCAACATCGAAGGAGAGCTCGCGTCCGTCCAGAATCACCGCAGCCGGCGCGGCGAGCTGCTCGCGTCCCCCGTTGACGATCGAGGAGACGAGCCCCGCGCCGCCGAACCGGATGACGCGATTCCAGCAGCGGAACGTGCCGTCGGCGGCGAATTCGGGTGCCGGCCACGGCGGCGGCACGGTGTCCTCCGCGCCCAGTGTCGTGCCGTCCCACGGCATCGTCTCCGTCGGCCGCATGTAGCGTGCCTTGTCGGCATGGACCGTCTTGCCGTCCGCATCCAGATACTCGACGTTCATCCAATAGAAGCCGGGCGGCAGGTCGGCGACGTCAAAGGCGTATTCATCCAGCCCCCAGACCTTGCGCATCCTCTGGCTCCTCGTCCAACTGCCGAGCGTATTGCTCTGGAGGTCTTTCGCCGTGATCCGCAACGTATAGTTGCCGGGCAGTCCCTCCGTCCAGTTCCGCGTGACGACGTACATCAGCTTCTTCTCGGGCTTCGTCCAGATGTACTGGAAGTCGAACAGGAGCTTCGGATCATGGAACTCGGTACCCGAGAAGTAGATTCTGGCACCGTCCGTATCGTAGAGATGATACCAGGTGTCGCCGCTGGAGGGGCCGGGCCCCGTGATCTCGAATTCGTACGGCACACCCTTCCGGACCGGCAGGCCCTTCGACAGGTTAAGGAAGTCGGGAGTCTGCCCCTGCGCCACGAAGTAGCTGCGCATGTTGCCGTCCTTCGACGGGAGTATCCGGATACGGTTGGTGATCGCCTGGTTGCCGATGACGCCAAAGGAGCCGATCTCGAAACGCGGACGCGAAAGGTCGATCATGCAGTCGATGTCCATGTCCGCAGGACCGCCCGTGACGTAGCGGACACGGAATTTCACGCCGTCCGCCGGCTCCACGCCGATGTCCTTCCAGGCAAACGCCTGCTTCCCGGCATGAAAAGCCGTCTCATCCCACCAGAAGGCGATGGGCTCGTCACAGGGCGTGATCGGCGCCACTGCGCTCGGCTCATCCTCCGTTCCCGCCGGGAGGATCAGTTTCACTGCCGCCATCAGAGGCCCGCAGAGCAGGGCCGTCGTCAAAATCGTTACACCACGCATCAGCGAACCTGCAGCGTCGTTCCCAGCAGCCGGCCTTCCGGCCGCAGGAACTCGTCCACCCCGAGAATGCCTCGCGTGACGCGATATTCGTCGATCCAGCCGTCAAACGGCTGGTTGTTCGCGCCGCCGGCGAAGCTGAACATGTTGCAGGTCTCAAGCGCCAGCGGGGCGGGCAGCGCCAGGTTGATGACCTGTTCATAATCGCAGTAGACGGTCATCGTCAGGTTCTCCTTGTCGTAGATGACGGCGAAGTGATGCCACTTGTTGCGAATCGCACTGCCGATCGTCCACGACGCTGAGTGCCAATTGTTGTCTGTACAGAACGTCTCCAATTTGATCTTGGAGCCGGTTTCACTCTTCGCGTCGGCGATCTGCAGATTCCACTTCGCGCCGCCGTCCTTGGACTCCGCCAACAGCGTCACGCGGTCACGCGTCTCGTTCCACAGCGATCCGATGTGCGACCAGAACCCGTTGAAGTCGAACTTGACGAAGGCCTCGACCGTCATCGTCTCGTCCAGGGCCGAATAGACGCGGACACTGGGACCGGATGCGAACATCTCGGACCCCGAAGTCTTCGGCACCGTGCTGAATTGCACCGAGGTGAGGTTGTCGAGCGGATCCGCCGCCGCCGACTCGCAGACCTTCGTCCATCACTTGGAGGCGCTGAATACCGGGAAGACACCCGCGGGGCCAGCGGTCGAGCCGTTGGCGCGATCGATCGCCGGGAACGACTGCGTACCGTAGGCAAAGATGCCGGGGTTGACGTCGGTGTAACTCGGCGCGATGTTCGGCAGGTTGGTGGAATCAGCGTTCGCGCCAACCGTCCCGTCCAGGCGCAGGCGGATGAGCGTCTTGCTGGGATAACAGGAGGGATCGGACGAGGCGTAGATCATGCCCGACGGATCGAGCGCCTTCTTGCTGACGCGCAGGCAGGCGATCTTGCCACGGTAGTTGCCGAGCCCCAACTGAAACGGCACGGACCCGGCCAGCTCCGCCCGGGTGAACCCGCCGACTGCGCCGACCTTGGAATAGTCCGCATAGAGGCCGACCTCGCCGTTCTTATAGGTGACGGCAATATGATGCCACAAGCCATCCTCGGGAAGATCGGCATAGGTCCGCACAATAATGAAGCCGTCATATTCACTGACCTTCCCCTGCCTGACCAGGCGAATTTCCCTGCCAAATTGGGAAGTTTGGTCAGCAAGCGGAATAATCAGGGAAAGCGGATAGGAAGCGCCATTCCGCAAATAGCCGCCGTCCCAGGCCATCGTCGCCTTCCAGCCGACGATCGCCTCGTCCGGCGCCATCTTCCAGAAGAACTCGATCGTGCTCTCGTCCAGCTCCGAGAGCGCCGTGCCGATCCCCTCGAAGTCAACCTTGCCGCCGCCGAAGGAAAGCGACATCGCGTTGGTGCAGAAGGCCGTCTTATCCCTGCCGTAGCCGACGAAGACATACGGCCCCGGCGCATCGTCGCTGTAGGCCGGGAACACCCCGCCGGCCTTGGCACTCACGCCCGGATAATTGTTGGAGACGTCGTTCAGCATGACGGCGTCTCCCGTCTGTTCCCCGACACGTCCGGCACCCTCCTTGAAGGAATAGAACGCCACCGTGTTCGTGTCAACCGTCAGCAAATCGGGTTCGCGCACGTTGCGGTAACGGGAACGGTCCGACGCCTTCAGGTACTCGCTGACGGCCAACGGGCGCTTCGAGAAGCGGAGGCCCGCGATCTTGCCGTGGAAGCCCGCAAAAGCATTGTCATAGCGCATGCCCAGCTTGATTTCCTTCGCCATCTGGATTTCGCTGACCGTCAGCCCGCTGATGGATGCGGTGGCCGTGTAGTCGCCGACGACTTTGAAGACGCCGCTGGTAAACGTTAGGGCGAGATGATGCCACTCGCCATAGGAAATCGGCGCGCCGTAGTCCGCATAACTGCCCCAAGGCGAGGTAAAGACACTCAGATACCTTCCGTGTGCCACGTCGGGTCCTCCCACAGGAAAGGCGACCGACACCTTCCTGTTCGTGCCGCCGGCGTCGGTGATGCCGACATCCAGGGTCAGCGCTGCCGCCCAGGTGCAGGGATAGGGCTCCTCGGTCGGAATCTTCCAGAAAAACTCGACGGTAAAGCCGCTCGTGCCGCACTTCGATAATTCGGTCGAGATGTCCGGAAGCGAAATATAGCCGCCGCTCCGGCCCGCATAGGAATCCGGAGCCTGAGACGCATCCGTGACATCGGTCGTAATCAGGATCGAACGCAGATGGGAACAGACGGGATCGGGCAAGGCCAGCGTCACGTCGTCAAAGAGATAGGAACCCGGCACGTCGTCATCGAACCGGATGACGCCCTTCGCCGCCGTTGACGGATAGTCGTATTGCACACTGACCGCGTCATTCGTACCCGGCGCGACGGCATTCTTCAGCGTCACGCCATTGGCGCTATCGCCCGCCGCGCCGTCGGTGAACGGGTAGAATGCCAACGTATCAGGTGAAAAGTCAGCGAAAACAAGGCCTGCCGCGATTGTCGCAACAGCAAAGAGAAGTTTTTTCATAATGTCATAACCTGTACTTTCCTTTGATTTGGACTTACCCCGTTTCTTGGAGCCTGTCCTGCGCCGTCCGGCGTGCATAAGAAAGAACCGTTCGCACAAATGCTTCCCAGCACAAGAAATATTGTCACGAGTCATGCCAAAAAAGCAAGCATAAGCAGTCGATCATGAAAAAGTCATAACTATTTTTTATAAGCACGGCTTTTTCTTTTAGGAGTGTTTAGGCAATGGGAGATTGTCTGAACTGGAGACGGATGTCGTGAGGTTCGACGCGATGCTCGACGGCGGGCACTATCTCGGGGCACGGCAGCCCTCGGGGCACACATTGCGCCAAGCCGTCGTGGAGAGGGATAGCGTATAGGTGGCGGTGGCGCTCTGGTGCGGCGGGACTTACCGGCTCGCCCCGCGCAGCGCGCTCGGAGTCGAGAACGTCCGATGCCATGTCGTGGCCGACGTCGCACATTTCCGTCGTCTTGGGATGACGGACCTGCATGCGCGCAGGGAAGCGGGTTAAGACGCCATTGGCGAAGGCGGTGTGGGCATGGCTAAATTGTGTGCGGCGTCTGGGCATGGCCTGAGCGATTTCCTCGGTTCGCTTGCCCAACGCCGCGTCGCCCGCGATCTTGTTGAGTTTGGTTTTGGCTGCGAGCGCGCGACTGCATGTACTTGCGGTCGCCGACGGGGTTGCGATCAGACAGACGCTCGCCCTCGACATTTTGGTTAAAGAATTGAACGGCCTCGGATCGGAACGGGAAAAAGGTTCGTAAACCTCCAAAGAATTGTCAAACATCCAAACAAAAAGCCAGCCCGGAGGCTGGTTTTCTGATTTTAATCATTGCAACTCGTTGATTACCAGTTGCTTAAAGATGGTCGGAGCGGAGGGAGTTGAACCCTCGACCTTTTGGTCCCGAACCAAACGCGCTACCAGGCTGCGCTACGCTCCGGACATGGTTAAAGAACAGGCGATAGAATACCGGAATGGCCAACAAAGTCAAAAACAAAGATGTGTTTTTTGTATTTTTTTGGCCAACCGTCGCGTTGCCCAATGAGACGGCATGAACACCCGCTGCGCGGGTGCGTCAAAAGCGGGAAAACCATGCCTGCGCAGTGGGACGCCTTATTTGGTGTGGGGGATTTTGACCGGTTCGATGTGCCAAATATCGCGGACATATTCCCGGATCGTGCGATCCGACGAGAACCTGCCGGAACGCGCCACATTGATGAGCGCTTTCCGGTCCCACTTGTGCGGCTGCCGGTAAAGCGCTTCAACCTTTTCTTGCGTCTCGATGTAGTCGCGCAAATCCGCCAGCAACATGTAGTGGTCGTTGAAATCGAGCAGCGACCGAATGATCGGGTCGAACAGCCCCGGCGTCAGCAGGCAAAAGACATTGCGGTGGATCATGTCAATCGCACGGCGGATTTCAGGGTCGGCGTGGTAGATCGCGCGGGACGAGTAGACTGGGCGCAACTCTTTCACTTGCTCCGCACGCAACCCGAAAAGGAACATGTTGTCTTCGCCGACCTCTTCGTAAATCTCGACGTTCGCGCCGTCCATGGTCCCGAGCGTGAGCGCGCCGTTGAGCATCAGTTTCATATTGCCGGTGCCAGAAGCTTCGGTCCCTGCCAGAGAGATCTGTTCGCTGACGTTCGCGGCGGGGATGATCTTTTCCGCCAGCGATACGCGGTAATCGGGCAGAAAGACTATGCTCAGTTTGTCCTTCACGTTCGGGTTGAAGTTCACCACATCCGCGATCCCGTGGATCAGCCGGATGATGAGTTTCGCCATGGTATAGCCCGGAGCGGCCTTTGCCGCGAAAATAAAGGTCCTGGGCTGAGGGGCATACGCCGGGTCAGCCACGATCCGGTTGTACAGCACGATGATGTAGAGCGCCAGCAGCAACTGGCGCTTGTATTCATGCAGGCGTTTGACCTGCACGTCGAAAATCGAGTCCGGCGAAACCGCGATCCCCACCGAAGAGCGGATGTGCGCGGCCAACGCCGCCTTGTTAAACTGCTTAACCTTGCGGAACGCATCGAGGAAGGACGTGTCATCTGCGAATTTCTCAAGCGACCTCAGCTCGTTCAGTTCGGTGATCCAGCCAGGGCCAATCGCGTCCGTAACCAGAGCAGCGAGCTGCGGATTGGCTTTTAGGAGCCAACGGCGTTGCGTGATACCGTTGGTCTTGTTGGTGAAGTGTGTGGGATACATTTCGTAGAAATCCTTGAACAGCGATTGTTTCAGGATTTCCGTATGCAGGTGTGCCACACCGTTCACCGCGCTCGTGCCGACAATCGCGAGGTTCGACATGCGCACAGAACGCTCGCCGCGCTCGTCAATGATGCTCATGCGGGCCAACCGGGCCACGTCACCCGGCCACATCGCGACCACCTGCCTGAGGAAACGCCCGTTGATTTCGTAGATGATTTGCAGGTGACGCGGCAACAGCCGTTCCATCAGCGAAACGCTCCACTTTTCCAACGCCTCGGGAAGAATCGTATGGTTCGTATAGCCCGTACACGCCCGTGTGATCGACCACGCCGTATTCCAGTCCACACCTTCGCGATCCACCAGCAGGCGCATCAGTTCGGGAATGATCAGCGTCGGATGCGTCTCGTTGAGCTGGATAAAGACTTTCTCGGGCAACCGTGTCCAGTCGTTGTTTTTCAAACGGAAACGGCGCAGGATGTCCTGCATCGAACACGAGGTGAAGAAATACTGCTGCCTCAAGCGCAACTCTTTTCCCGCCAGCACGTTGTCGTTCGGGTAAAGCACTTTTGTGAGGTTTTCGGCCAGCACCTTGTTCTCCACCGCCTCCACATACGAACCTTGGTTGAAATCGTCCAAGTGGAACTCGTCATCGGCTTTGGCCGACCACAGCCGCAACGTGTTCACCGAGTCGCTGTAACCGACGACAGGTAAATCGTACGGCACGCCCATCACCTGCTTGGTGCCGACCCAACGCCACTCGACACGCCCGTTGCTGATGCACTCCACATGGCCGCCGAAATGCACGACCTGAGTGCTTTCTGGCCGGGCGACTTCCCACGGGCACCCATCCTTGAGCCAATGATCCGGTTCCTCGACCTGCTGACCATCCACAATGCGCTGCTTAAAGATCCCGTAGTCGTAACGCAACCCGTAACCCATGGCAGGCAGGTTGAGCGTGGACATCGAGTCCAGAAAACACGCCGCCAGTCGCCCCAAACCTCCGTTACCCAAACCGGCATCGACCTCGATCTCGCGCAGCGAATTCCAGTCGAGGCCTTTATCGGCCAACGCTTCGCTACACATTGATTCCATCTTGAGGTTGATGACATTGTTTCCGAGCAACCTCCCAATCAGGAATTCGAGGGAAAGATAATAGACCCGCTTGACGTTCTGATCGCGATGCAACGCCTGTGTCTCGAGCCAACGCTCGATCATGCGGTCGCGCACACAATAAGCGAACGCCATGTAGTGATCGCGGAGGGAGGCGTTAGCGAATTCCTTCACCTGCGTGTAACGAAGGTGCCGAGCGTAATCGAGTCTCAAACCCTCCACGGTCATTTCGACGCGGCGGTCTTGGTTCCGCGTCTGTGTTCCTGCCTTTGTCGCCATGGGTCTCCTTGTGTACAAAAAAATATTTTTTAATATGCCAAAATCCCGCGCCACTGTCACGCCGTAAGACAAGGAGGATGCCGTGAAAAACTGTGGGGATTCCCTATTGACTCCGCTACCCGATTTCTCTAAACTGTCATTAATTTGCACCGGTTATCGGAAGCCCGTGAGAATCGGGCGCGGTCGCGCCGCTGTAATCGGCTACGAGCCTCCATATGCCATTTCCCGAAAGGGAGAGAAGGCGGAGGCAAGGTTAAGCCGTAAGCCAGAAGACGGGCCGGATGCAATTTGCGGCACTCCTTCGCGCCAGAGGAGCAAAAGTTTGTTGTCCGGCTGTTTCCGGTCTTTCTTTCGCTCTCGCGGTTAAGCCTCTTGTGTGAGGGTTGTGCTTCACATTCCCGCCAGAGGAAAAGAAAGATGCAGACACAGACATTCTCCCGCAACATGCCCGCCGCCTTGACCGCGTGCCTGTTCGCAACCTCCGCGCTTCAGGCGCAAGAAGCCCCGACACCCACCCCTGTCCCCACCAATCTGCCGCCCATCATTGTGCAGGCCAGCCGCACCGGACGCACCGCGTCCGAGATGCCGGCCAACGTGCAGATCGTCACTGCCGAGGATATCGTGCGTTCCGGCTACCAGAACATTCTCGACGTCCTGCAGAAACAAGCCGGCCTACCGGTCAAAAACTTCTCCGATAACCCCGCCACCGCCACAGTCGCGTTACGCGGTTTCGGCGAAAGCGCCCACGGCCGCGTACTGATCCTGCTCAACGGCGAACGGCTCAATAACCCCGATATGTCCGCGCCCAACCTGATGCGCATCCCTCTCCATGCTGTCAAGCGCATCGAGGTGATCCGCGGGCCGCAAACCGTGCTCTACGGTGATTTCGCCGAAACCGGCGTCATAAACATTATCACCGACACTTCGGTCGAGGCCATGCCCGTCACCACCGTCTCCGCCACCGTAGGGTCTTACGACACCTATGCCACGCACATCAGTAAGTCCGGCGCGTTTGAAGACGGGGTGACATACTATGCGGGCGCGGACTGGGACAAAACCGGCGGTTACCGCGATAATGGCGACTATACATCATGGAACCTGGACGCCGCAGTGGCTAAACGCTGGGAAAAAGGACAGCATCTCTCGCTTTCGACATTTTATCACGACAGCGAATATGGCCTGCCCGGCACCCTCACTTGGCGTCAGTTCAAAAACGACCCGCGCCAGACCACCACACCCAATGACCGCGCCTGGTTCGAGACATGGGGCCTGAACCTAGGCGGCGGCGCCCCTGTCGGCGATAACGGCACCATCGACGCCAACCTCTCCGCCTCCCGTCGCGAGGCCGAAGCGCGCTTCGTCGGAACAGGCTACAGCAGCAAGAATGAAAACGAGATTGACGCCTTTGCCTTCACCCCGCGTTATACGCATAACAGCGACATCGCCAACCATGCCAACCGCCTGACACTGGGCACTGACCTGCGTTATGAAACTTCCGACATCTACAGCCGCAGCATATATTCAGGTATGCCCTCTGCCACTGCTTGGGATTTCGACCGCTCTGCGCTGTCAGCCTATGCGCAAGATGAGTTTTTCTTAACAGAAAGCCTCTCGTTAACGCTCGGCGCACGCGCTGAGCGCATCCATAACCGCATCGCGAGCAATGCCGGCACGACCTCCTACAGTCAGACGGAAAAGGCTTACGAAGCCGCACTGCTGTATCGGCCCGTTGAAAACGCCAAACTTTTTGCGCGCGCATCCCGTTATTACCACGCCCCGTTCATTGATGAGACTGTGAGCTGGTCCGGCATCCCTAACACCAGCCTGACACCGGAAACCGGTTACTGCCTCGAGACCGGCGCCGAAATGACCTTCCTGACGGAGTGGACCGCTGGCATCACCTTATACGAGATGTGTTCCAGTGACGAGATCTATTATAACCCCGTCACCTACATGAACCTCAACGCCCCGGACGACACGCGCCGCTGCGGAGTGGAAACGGCCCTGCGCTGGTCAAGGGAGCACGTCGGCGGCTTCGGTATCGCCTATGATTTGGTCGACTCCCGCTTCACCGACGGCATCTACAAGGATAACGATATGCCACTGACCCCGGATCATATGCTGACAGTGAACGGCGAAGTCTACATCCTGTCCGGTCTGGCCGCACTCGGCACAGCCCGTTACGTCTCTTCGCAAACCTCAGGTTCGGACTTCGCCAACCAGGCCACAAAACTTGACGCTTACGCCACCCTTGATCTGGCTTTGCGCTACGAGCCGGAGTTCCTGAAAGGACTGCGTTTGATCGGCGGTATCGACAATGTCTTTGACAAGGAGTACGCCTATTGCGGCTTCTACGGCTCCAGCTATTATCCG
>JALHET010000236.1:5655-6944 GCA_022839525.1 Lentisphaerota bacterium | reverse complement strand
GGACGCTTTTGGCGCCAGCTACAAGTGCGGACAGACCCGTTGGCAATACAAACGGAACCAGCAGCGGGTGGTCGAGCGGACGACGGAAAAGTACGGCAAGCGCGAGAAGGAGAATATCTTCCTCATCCCTTCCAACGTCAACCTCGACTGCCTGCACAACTATCCCACGGTCAACGTGCAGTGGAATTCCCAAACAAAGAAGGAAGGACACCGCCTGAATAACGGTGTCCATCCCGCCCCAGAAGGCTATTGCCAGATAGGGGACACCATCTTCTGCTGGATCAAAGCGCAACTCGCCGCCGCCCCGGTGTCTGGCAAGTAACCCTTGCCGGACGCGGTTTTGCGGAAGACCGCGAGGGACCGATTTCCCATGAGGTGTTGCGATGAGGAACGATAAGGTACTGGTTATCTTTTCCGGGGGGCAGGACAGCACGACGTGTCTTGCGCAGGCGATGCGCGATTACGGCAAGGGGAACGTCGCCTGCATCACCTTCTATTACGGGCAGACGCACAGCCTTGAAGTGGAGGTGGCGAAGAAAATCGCGGGACACTTCGGCGTGGCGGATCACACGCTCATCTGTTTGGACTGGTATGGTCAGGTGACCGACAGCGCGTTGCTGAATCCTGACCGCGCGATCACGCGCGCGGCGGATGCCGCATGTCCCAACACGGTGGTGGACGGGCGCAACATGCTGTTCCTGCTGATTGCGGCGATTTACGCCAAGAGCCGCAACATCCGCGATCTCATCATCGGCGTCAGCGAGACGGATTTCAGCGGGTATCCCGACTGCCGCGACGTGTTCGTCAAATCGTGCAACGTGACGCTGAACTTGGCGATGGCGTACGAGTTCCGGGTGATCACGCCGCTGATGGATCTCACAAAGGCCGAGACTTGGGCATTGGCGGATCGGCTGGGCGTGTTGGCGTATGTGGCGGAGCATACGTTGACCTGCTACAACGGCGTGATCGGCGCCGGCTGCGGGGCATGCCCGAGTTGCGAGTTGCGCCGCCGCGGGTATGAGGCGTATCTTAAAAGTAAGGAGACAGGATGCTGACGGTTTCCAAACAGTGCCAGTTCGACGCGGCGCATGTGCTGACCAACCACGCGGGGCAGTGCAAGAATCTGCACGGGCACACCTACCGTGTGATCGTCGAGGTCGCGGAGGGCAACGACGGCAGCGATATGGTGATCGATTTCAAAGACCTGAAGCAAGTGATCCGCGAGGTCGTCTTGGAGCGTTTCGACCATGCGTTTATTTTCGACGAGGCCAGCGCGAGCGAATGCGAGA
>JALHET010000236.1:0-5650 GCA_022839525.1 Lentisphaerota bacterium | reverse complement strand
GGGCTGCCGTTCCGCTCGACCGCCGAGAATCTGGCCCGCTATTTTTTCCGCGAGCTGGCGGGGCGCGTCAACGTGGTTTCAGTCAAAGTCTACGAGACGCCGGAGTCGTGCGCGGAGTACTGCAGGGACTGAGCACGTATGCGCGACAGGCAGACATATCCGGTGGCCGAGATTTTCGAATCGTTGCAAGGCGAGGGGTACAACACCGGCAAAGAGGTCGTTTTCCTGCGCTTCGGCGGCTGCAACCTCGCGTGCCCGTGGTGCGACACCCGGCATGGGGGTTCCGATGCGCTGGACGAAGAGGAGGTCGTGGCGCGGGTGGCCGCGTTCCGGACGAAGGCGCTGATCCTGACCGGCGGGGAGCCCTTCATCCAGAAGGGGCTTGAGGGTCTTCTGGCGCGGTTCAAGGACTCTGGGTACTGGGTCGGCGTCGAGACGAACGGGGTGCAGGCGCCGCCGGAGGGGGTGCGCCGCCGCATCGATTACATGGCGGTTTCGCCCAAAGCGCTTTACGCGGAACTTTACGATGACGAACGCATGGTCCGGCAGGCCGACGAAGTCCGCATTGTCGTGGACGGCGATGTGCTGGACTTCTGTGCCGACATGCGCAACCGGATCGAAGCCCCGCGTTATTTTCTCTCGCCATGCGAGCGCGGCGGCGCGTTCAATGTGGAAGAAACGGTCCGGCTGTTGGGCGAGTTGAACCTCGGGCGGCGCGACGGGAAATGGCTGTTGTCGCTTCAGACGCACAAGCTGGCGGGGTTCAAGTGAAACGGCGGTGTCCCGCGTTTCCGGAAAACAAAAAGACCGGCTGACAGCAACAGCCGACCTTCGTGCTTTTTATGGTAGGGGTGCACGGACTCGAACCGTGGACCCAGTGATTAAGAGTCACTTGCTCTACCAACTGAGCTACACCCCCATAAAAGGATGGAGCGAGTGATGGGTCTCGAACCCACAACCTCGACCTTGGCAAGGTCGCGCTCTACCAATTGAGCTACACCCGCTTCAAAAGATGAAGCGTAATTTATCAGAAGGCTATGGCGCGTGCAACAGCAAATGCGTTTTATTTTGCGATTCGCGCGTTTGCAGCCAAGAGTTAACCCTCACTTGGTAAAGTGCTTGCCCGTGGGCGCACGTTTTCGTTTAACGTATGCGCTGGGGCGGTTCGATGGTGCGCGGCGCGAGCCACTCCCGGAGGCCGGCGATGTCTGTGCGCACAGCGTCGAGTTGCTTGGAGAGCGCGGAGATGCGCGCATCGACGGAGGGATAGGCCGCCAGAACGTCTTTCTTTTCGGGATCATAGACAAGGCCGAGAAAAGCGTAGAGCGGGGTGAAATAGCTGTCGATGTCGTTAAGCTTCTTTTCCATGGGGATGGCGGTCGCGGAGACGGTTTCCTCAAGGTGTTCGAAAGACTGGCCGAGGTAGGCGCTGAGTTCCTCAAGAAGCCCCGGCATTGACTCAAGTCTTTCGAGCGAAGAGGCGGCTCCCGCTGTCCGTTTCGAAAGCGTTTGAAGCGTTAAGCGAAGGTGTTCGGCTGTGGCGCTATCCCTCTGGCCCCGTCCGGCACTCTCCTCCAGCAGCGACAGGCGCCGGTTCAGTGCGGCGAGTTGCGCGTTGAGGGCGTCCAGTTTCTGTAAGAACGCCTCGTGCCGGTTCCGCGCGCTGTCGGGGTCAGGAAGGGTTTTCGCGATGGAGCCCCGGATCCTCTTGCCCTCGTCCCGTACGAGCACACGGGTGGTGAAGACGGATGCGAGAACCGAAAGACAGACTGCCAGTGTGCAGAGAACCATTTTCATGTGCGCCTCCGTGAAAGATGCTCAATGCCGTTAGTGTAAACAGTCCAGCACGCATGAGGCAAATGGAAAGTTCGGTGAAAGGTGTGCCCGTAGGAGAAAGAATCGGCGGTTTCCGGGAACCCGCCTACCGGAGCGCGAAGAACGCCAAGGGTTATTGGGGTCGTAGTTTGACATTAGACATTTCGTGTTTCCGGCAGCCTTAATCGTGCGCGGCCGACCGATACAAGGCTTTGCCGGTTTTCAATCGCGCCCCCCCTTGCACAGTGGCGCCTCGGTTGCCTTGCCAATGGCGACACATGACCACACCGCGAAAACGCTCCGTAACCCCTGATTGCCTAATGTCAAAACACGACCCCGTTTCTCTTTGCGTGATCAGGCTTGAGGCGTCGTATGCGTAAGCGAAGGAGCGGACCAGCCCGCCGCCCGCTGTCCTGTAGGTGATGTTCGTCACGCGGTCTAGGATGTCAGAGGCGCACTCCGCCGTCAAGGCGGGACTAGGCCCTCATGCAGAGTCCGCCGTCGACGCAGAGCGTCTGCCCCGTGATCCATGCGGCATCCTCCGAGGCGAGGAAGCGGACCGCGCCCGCGACCTCTTCGGGGGTTCCGAAACGGCCGAGGGGAATCGCGGCGAGTTGCTTGGCCCGGCGTGTCTCGGGCATGTCGGAGGTCATGTCGGTGGCGATGATGCCGGGGGCGACCGTGTTGACCGTGACGCCCGAGGCGGCGAGTTCGCGGGCGGCGGTCTTGGCGAGGCCGAAGAGCCCGGCCTTCGAGGCACTGTACGCGGCCCGCATGAGATCGCCCAGCAGCCCCGCGTCGGAAGAGATGTAGATGATGCGTCCGGCCTTCTGCCGCGCCATGGGGCGCGAGACGGCTTTGGTGAGCAGGAAGGCGGCGTCGAGATTGGCGGTCATGACCTCGCGCCACTCTTCGAGTGTCGTGAAGGCGATGAGCTGGCTTTTCATGATCCCCGCGTTGCAGACAAGGGTGTGAATCGGGCCGCATTGCCGCTCAACCGCCTTGACAAGTTCTGCGGCCTGCGCCGCATCCGCCAGATCAGCCGCGAACAGTTCGGCCTCGCCGCCGTCCGCGCGGATGGCGGCGACGGTTACCTGCGCGTCGGCTTGCGATGAACGGTAATGGACGGCAACGCGGAACCCGTCGCGGGCAAGGGCGAGGGCGATTGCGCGTCCGATGCCTTTGGCCGCGCCGGTGACGAGGGCAGTCTTCATGGTGATCCTTTGCGGGGCGGCCTGCTGGCCGCCTTTACG
Organism: Lentisphaerota bacterium; assembly: GCA_022839525.1. The sequence continues at coordinate 2,582 of JALHET010000236.1, read as the reverse complement.
TTTTGAGGTAAGGTGCGAGAACCGTTTCGTCAATCACTTCCGCCCCGGTCTCGGCCTGGACTTTGGCGAGGTCGATCCCGTGTTCCTGGGCGAGCCGGCGGACGCGCGGCGTGGCGCGGATGCGGGTGCCGCGGTCGCGGGCGGGGGCGGGGGCGGAGGGGGTGGCCGCGCCGCCGCGGTACTGTGCGGTGAGCGCGGCGTTTTCTTCCTCCGCCGCGGGATCCGTCTCGCCGGGGGTGCCGATGAGGCCGACGATGAACCCGGTGGGCACGATGCTTTTATCGGTGGCGTAGACGGCGAGAAGCGTGCCGGAGGCGGGGGCTTCGAGTTCGTACATTGCCTTGTCGGTGGTGAGGTCCGCGAGGCATTCGCCCGCGGTGACAAGGTCGCCGGGGCTCTTGTGCCAACGGGTGAGCGTCACATCGATCAGGTTGGCGTCCAGTTGGGGGATGATTATGCGTGTCATAAGAGGTGGAGGGGCGCGGCATGGCCGTGCCCGCAGGTTAAAAGTTGACGGGCTCGAACCCCGGAAGGTTGGCTTTGGTTTTTTCGGAACCGGGCGGGATGGGGATCATCCAGGTGTCGGTGAGGTTGCCGCGCCGGTCGCTGATGCGGAAAAGGAACCAGTGGGGGTCGGCGGGTGGCAGAGTGAGGTTGGCGGGCCGGATCCCCCCCCGCCCAGACGAGGCCTTTGATGCTGCTGAGGTCATAGGCTTTGAGCGGGATCAAGTGATCGGAGTTCCAGGGCGCGAGAATGGAAAGGGAACGGAACTGTATCTTGCACCCTTTTACTTTTGGCGGGAAGAAGAACGAGAGGTAGGTCAGGTCCGGCGTGTTTTTCCGTTCTTCCGTCTCGTCGCGCAGGAAATCGCGCACGTTGATCAGGATGTTGTTCCACTGCCCTGTCTGCGCATTCATGCTTCCGGTCACATAGGCGAGGTGGTTGGTGTCCGTCAGGTTCAGGGTGTGGGCGTCTTTGATGCCGCGCGGACGGCGCGGGCCGGTGTTGAAGGCGACGGTAAACGGCCGGATCCCTTTCGGAGTGTCCACGGCGCGGAAGGAGATGGCGAGCCACTGGAAGTTGTCGGGATCCCAGACGGGCGAGAAGGAGTGCCGGATAAAGGTGCCGCCCTCCCCCTTTGGGACGATTTCGAGGACGTTCCCCTCGGCTGACGCGACGGTTTTTGCGGTGATGTTCTGGGTTTCGGTGAAGAACGGTTGGAGTTGCGTGAGCGCGGGTTCTGTCCAGAGCATGTTGCCGGTGGCCGCGGGCGGCAGGATGGTCGGCGGGCGTTTGTCGGCCTCAAGGTTGATGGGGATGTCGATTCGCAGGGGCGGGACGGCGTTGCCGGCGGCGTCCGTGATGCCGCCGACGGAAACCGGCAGGACATCGCCGTGTTTGGCGGAGGCGAGTTGGTTCCGCAGCAGCCAGATCCAATCCAGTTCGTAGGTCAGCCGTCCCTGGCCGACGGAGCAGAACCCGTTGTCGGTGTCGAGGGGGAGGGGGGTTCCGAGGCAGGTGAAGCGGATGGTGTTGAGCACGGGCGGCGCGACGGGGTCGGTGATGGTGAGCGTGAGGCTGCTGCCGTTGTATTTCTCGACGGCGTTGACCGCGTGGCTGACGGCGGGTTGGGCGCGGTCAAGCATGAAGGGCACATCGGCGGGGTGCGACCAGAGGTTCCGCGTATCGCGGGCCCGGACGAGGAGGTGGTGGACACCGTCGGGGATTGCGGCGAGGTCGGGTTGGAGCACCGCACTGTTTTTGGCGGGTAGCCACACGACCTTCTGCTGTTCCTCGACGGGGCGGTTGTCGAACGCGGCGGGGCCTTGGAGAAGGGCGTAAACGACTTCGGCGACGCCGTCCGGGTCGGTATAGTCGGCTTTGAAGGCGAAGGGGCGGTTGGGGCCGACGGCGGGGCCGCAGGCGATGTCGTCAAAGTGGAGTGCGCTGTGGAGCCCGGTCTGGTCCCGGCCCTTGCGTGAGCCGATGCGGATCGGGGCGGGGGGGAGGGTGGTGCGTTGGGTAAGGGGCAGTTCTCCGGCACTGTCGGACGGGATGCCGGTCCAAACGCGCCAGGTGTTGTCGACCGTGGCGGCTTGGCCTTTGCCGAAACGCACGTGGGTGTTGAAAATCTCGGAGAACGAGAAGGCGTATGTGCCGAAGGCGAGGGATACGATGGCCATCGGATCGCCTTTGTAGCGGAACTGGAGGAGCGGCGTGGCGGCGGAATCGAACTTTTTGACGAGCACGCCGGTGAGGCGGCGTCCCCAGACGCCGCCGTTTTCGAAATGGAGCGTGCCGCCGTGGACGGGGTCGGTGTAATCGATCGACGCGTTGGCTCCGGACTGGTAGGGGGTTGCGTCGCCGGGGCGGGCTTCGAAGGTTTGGATGCCGCCCTCGGGCATTTCAAGCCCGAGCAGGACGGGCGGGTGGTTGGCGGACTCGTCGGTGCGCATGGGGACGACCTGGCGGAAGAAACGCCCGTCCAGCAGTTCCAGCGCGAGGGTCATGCGGCCGGGCTGGAGGGACTCGAGCGGCACGAGCACGCGGATGCTGTTGCCCTCGACCGTAAAGGGGGCGG
>JALHET010000235.1 GCA_022839525.1 Lentisphaerota bacterium | reverse complement strand
CGAATCAAATCCGCTCGGGCTGGTCTTTCCTGAATGACCTGATTTTTTTGGGAACATCCTTCCAGTAAGAGGTCTCGATCTGGAACAGGAACGGGATAGGCTCGGCGGCCGGCTTGAGGAAGAAGTACAAACCTATGCTAGGCCCTGATCTTCCGGCCCCTTACACACGCGCTTGGTTTTGCAGACCGCAAAAAGGATCAGGGTCTCGATAGCGCCGAAAAGCAGAATCAGGTAGCCGATAAATTCGCTCCTCTCCTCAAAAAGCCGTTTTATATCACGCATTTGCGACTCTTCAATGAACATACGGAAAAACGGGCGATGCCCCACCAACTGCGCAAAGGGCACCGCTATGATAAACCCTGCCCAGAGAACCACGAAGGCCGGCGTCTGAATGAAAGACAAGATTTGCGGCACAAAGGTTTTTCTCTGCGCAATCAGTTGCCACATGCCATAGAACAGAAAAATCCCGCCGATCTTCCAGCTTAAAACAGGCATGAACCGGTTCAGCAGGGAATCCAGTTCGCGCGTCGCGGCAAATGCCGCCAACATCGACATCAGAATCAAAAAGCGCCGCGTGCCACAGGCATTGCAGGATGCCCACGCAAACAACAGGCAGACTGTCAGCAAAACCGTGAACTGCATCCATTCCAGCAAATTGTTTTCGTAAAAAAACTCTTTGCCGTTATAGCGTACGGCCGCATGTATCGCCAAGATCGCTCCGGTAATCACCAGCGTGTAAACCGCAAACCTTAAAGCCGTTAAAATCGCGTGTCTCATGTGATCTGTTTGTGCCTGTTTGATGCGTTAGCTTTTTTGGGGTTACAGCAAAATACCGATATAGAAGCAGTTTTGCAACCGGTTTTTGCTCGGAAAGAACGCCCAACATAAAGTTCGGAAACACCGGCGCAGGCTCGACAATCCGCAGCGTGAATGCTATATTCAAATCCGAGATTAAAATCATATAGCTAAAATAAAAAATTCCAACCCGTCGCTATATTGAGCGCGAATACGCGTCGATGAGTTTTACGTTGGATAAACCTGGCATTACGTGTGAACAAAAAGGAGTTAAAATGTCGACATCTGTGCATGCACCCCCCACCCCCCCAGCCTTCGAAGGCCGTGTCATCATGATCGGCTGCGGAAGTATCGGACAGGCTGTCCTGCCGGTTATCGGGCGGCATCTTGAGGGAATTCACGGCCGGATGACCGTTCTATCGCTCAACGAATCCGGACGAGGCATTACCGAGCGTTGCGGAGCGGAGTTCATCCACTGCAACCTGACACCCAGCAACTACCGCGCGATATTGAAGAATCACGTTCGCGACGGTGATCTCCTGTTGAATCTGTCCATAGGCATTTCCAGTCTCGATCTGGTCCGGTTCTGTGCGGAGCAGGGCGCCCTGTACGTTGACACCTCGATCGAACCGTGGCCGGGCGTATTCGATAACCACATGCTGGAACTTCACGAGCGCACCAACTACGACATCCGGGCCAAAATCATCAAACTCGCGGCGGAGCTGGGATCTGACGCGCCAACGGCTGTCGTCGATCACGGCGCCAATCCGGGGCTCGTGTCTCATCTTGTCAAGCGCGCGCTCATCAATCTGGATCACCTTCTCCGCAACGGGAACGCCAAGCCGTCCACGCGCGAAGAATGGGCGAATCTTGCGCGCGACCTCAATGTAACCACGATTCAGATATCCGAGCGCGACACGCAGTCCAGCCAGCGCCCGAAACGTCAGGGGGAGTTCATCAACACCTGGTCGATCGATGGGTTCGTGGACGAGTTGATGCAGCCTGCCGAACTCTCTTTCGGCACCTTTGAAAAAAACCAGCTGCGGGGGGCGCACGAGCACGGCCCCGGTTCCGGCACCCTGTATCTGGAGCGTCCCGGAGCAAGCACGTTTGCGCGCAGTTGGGTTCCCTCGATCGGTGGCTTTCAGGGTATGCTCGTGACGCATGATGAGGTGTTCTCGATTGCCGATTATCTCTCGATTCGCGACCAGAGCGGGTTCCTGTACCGCCCGAGCGTAATGTTCGTGTACCATCCTTGCGACGATGCCATGCTGTCTGCCCTGGAGCTTGAAGGAAGAGGATGGGATATGCAACCCTCCTGCCGGCGTCTTGGATCCGATATCGTGGAGGGAATGGATGAACTCGGCGTGCTGCTGGCCGGTCATGAAAAAAATGCGTACTGGTACGGCTCGCAGCTCACGATTAATGAGGCGCGACAGCATGTGGCCTATGCGAACGCGACCACCATACAGGTGACGGCGGGAGCCATTGCCGCCGTTCTGTGGGTCATACGCAACCCACGGCGGGGCTTGGTTGAGCCCGAGGATCTGGATTATGAGAGTTGCCTTGAAACGGCAATTCCCTATCTGGGGCACATGGCGGGTGAATTCACGGAATGGACGCCGCTCGATGGACGCGGAAAGTACTTTCCCGAAAACCTCGATGTCCAGCGCCCTTGGCAAATGCAGAACATCCTTAGCAGACAGTGGTGTGGAGATTAAAGGCCGGGTGAGGACGGCGAGTGGCGGCACCCCTCACAGGTGCCGCCTTCTTCTTTCCGGCTTCAAGCCGGTCCATCCTTAACGCCCAACGCCTGCCTGCGCTCACACACCTGCCTTGACAATCGCCGCGAAGGAGTCGGCCTTGAGCGCCGCGCCGCCGATCAGGCCGCCGTCGATGTCCGGCTCGCGCATCAGCTCCTTGGCGTTCTCGGGCTTCATGCTGCCGCCGTACTGGATGCGGATGCTGTTGGCGACGTCGCCGCTGGAGAGTTCCGCCAACGTCCGGCGGATCAGCGCATGGACGTCCTGCGCCTGCGCCGGCGACGCCGTGCGGCCCGTGCCGATCGCCCAGACAGGCTCGTACGCGATCACCACCTTCGCCAAGTCGGCGCCGAGTCCGGCCAGCCCCTCCTTGGTCTGCCGGACCACAACCTCTTCCATCCTGCCGCCGTCGCGCTCGGCCAGCGTCTCGCCCACGCAGACGATCGGGATCAGCCCTGCGGCCAAGGCCGCCTTGGCGCGCTTGTTGACCGTTTCATCGGTCTCGCCGAAATACTGACGGCGCTCGCTGTGGCCGACGATCACATACTTCACGCCCAGTTCCTTCAGCATCGCGGCGGAAACCTCTCCCGTGAAAGCGCCGGAAGCTTCCCAGTGGATGTTCTGTGCGCCCAGCGCGACATTCGACCCCGCGCAGGCCTCGGCCGCATCTTTCAAACCCGTGAACGGCGGGCAAACCACGATGTCGACCTTTGCGATTCCCTCGACCTCCGTTTTAATCCCCTGGATCAGGGCGGCAGCCTCCGAGGCCGTCTTGTTCATCTTCCAGTTTCCGGCAACAATTTTCCTGCGCATCGGCTTTCTCCTTTGTTCAAAAAATAAGGGCTGTATTATCGCTCCCGCCCAGCCCTTATGCAAGCCTGCAACCGGACGCCTCACGACCCCGGATGCACGAACGGCTGTTTGGCGGCGCAGAGCGGGCAGGCCGACGGCTCCCACACCTCGGGAGCCATCCGCACCAGCGGGAAAGTCGGATAGGCAAACTTCGCCAGCCCCGCGCTGCGGTCAACCAGCACCAGCACAGCGGCCACCTCCGCGCCCGCAGCCTTGACCAAGTCGATCGTCTCCTGCACCCGGCCGCCGCGCGTGATCACGTCCTCGGCCACCACGTACCGCTCGCCGGGCTTCATGGTGAAACGCCGCATGACCAGCTTGCCCTCCTGCTTCTCGGCGAAGACGCATTTCACATCCATCGCGCGGGCCACCTCGTGTC
>JALHET010000670.1:416-1044 GCA_022839525.1 Lentisphaerota bacterium | reverse complement strand
ATCATATTCATTAATATTAACCTGCTTCCGTGAATCAAAATCCTTGAAAAATCCTCACAACACATTGATAAATAATGACTTATGATGTATAATGCCCGCATTGTACTAGCCACCCCGGAGGTGAACCGTTTTCCGATGCTTTTTGACATCACCCAAGGCGATGAATCCCTCACCAGTCACAGCGGCCTGGCGTTGGTCGGACTGCTTTTGCAGAAAACGAAAATTAAAGAACGGCTCAATGTGGTGTCTCTTCCCGACCACCCGTACCCGGCGATTGCCCACGGCGATATCACCCAGGCCATGATCGGATTGCTGTGTTTGGGCAAACCGGATTTTGCGGACATCGAAACCTTTCGCGACGATCCCTTTTTCCGCGCGGCGTTGCATCTGGACTGCGTGCCCTCCGAAGCCACCCTGCGGCAGCGCCTGGACAGCGCGCACGGCGCGTTTGACACGATCCTCAAGGACGAAGCGGCTGGCATGATCGCGCGCCACGCCCCCCGCATCACCCCTTGCCATAAGAACCTCGTGCCCCTCGATATCGATGTGTCCCCCTTCGACAATTCGGGCACGCGCAAGGAAGGTGTGTCGCGCACCTACGATGGGGGACAGGGCTACGCCCCGAATT
>JALHET010000670.1:0-400 GCA_022839525.1 Lentisphaerota bacterium | reverse complement strand
GATCAACGCGGAATTGCGGGAAGGCCGGCAGCATGGTCAAAAAGGAACCCCGGCCTTTCTGCGGGAATCGATCGTTCTGGCGCGACGGGTGACCGCGGCACCCCTGCTGGTGCGGCTGGACGCGGGGAATCACAGCCAGGACAACATCGCGGTCTGCATCGAGGAGAACGTGGACTGGCTGATCAAGCGCAACCTCCGCCAGGAGTCGAAGGCGACGTGGCTGGCGATCGCGCGCGAACTGGGAACCGCTTCCACGCCGCGCCCCGGCAAGACCGTGTACCGCGGGGCCTTCGCGGGCGCGCAGGAGGGATCTGACCGCCCCGCCTACCGGGTGTTCGAAGTGACGGAGCGCACCTGCGACCCGAACGGCCAGATCTTTCTGACGCCGGAGATCGAGGTC
>JALHET010000234.1 GCA_022839525.1 Lentisphaerota bacterium | reverse complement strand
ACGTTTAAACCGGATGACGGGCGGGACTATGATTCGGTCAAGTTGGTGACGACGACAACGCCCGGATCCAAACGCGCCTGCGTGGAAGAGGTCGTAATCTCAGAACCGGTCTTCCCGGGGTTCGACATTATCAATGTGCAGGTGGGTTGCAAGGAACTCAACACGTTTGATTTCAACAACCATCAGCCTATCGACACGGACGAGGTGGGGATTCAGGCTAGAATCGCCAATAGGCAGCTATCGCCGTCAAACATCCTCATGTATGTCGACTATTATGTCGGTACCAATGTGTGGGGCGTGGAGAACTGGCCGTCGAATGCGGTCGTGACGTTGCCAATGGAACAGGACGAATATGATCGCGACGTTTATCGGACCTCTTTGACGAACACGATTCCGCCGCAAGACAGCGATCAAGTGGTGCAGTATCGTGTTCGGGCCGAGTATATGGGCGGGGTTCCCCTTGTCAAGACGCAGGAAGTGTTCGAAAACCCGGCGTGGTATTATCCGGTGGATTTGAACGCGACGTATGCGTCGCAAGGGTGGTCGCCCTATTATATCGTGTACGGGGTTCCCAAAGGATCGATCTGGATCAATGAAGTCAACGCTATGGAATATGTGGTTTCCAACGGCGTGCCGCAAAGCGGTTTCTGGGACAACCCCTATGTCGAGATTGCTGTTCCTGCGGGAGTAGACCTCGCGGGATGGAAATTGGAACTGGTATCCGCGTCGGGTACTGAAACGATCACCTTCCCGCAAGGGTCTGTGTTGAACAGTGCGGCAACGAACGGGTATGCCTTTTTTGTGGTTGGCGAGAAGTATCCTGATCCGGGGATGGTTCCTTTGCCGCGCGTGGATTTTGCATACGGCGGGTTCTCGGTTTATATTCCGGCCGTCTATGCGGGTGGTTTGCGCTTGCGCCGTCCCATGGGAATGTATGAGCAGGCGATCGCCTACGATTGGGATCCGTCTCAAGGCGGCGAGTTTGATGGCGAACTTTGGGCTGCCGCGCATTCGGAAGGCGGTTATGTCTATGTGGGGCAGGAGTCGTATGGCGGGTCGCTCAGCGTCACGAACCGCAAGGGCGAGGCCCGTTCCAACTGGACGTTCCCCTTGTACTGGACGCCCGGTCAACCGAATGTCGGCCAGGTGGTTCCACAGGCCGAGTTGGGCGCTTCGAATGTGTGGATCGTTTCAACGTTGAGTTCGTTGAACGGCATGCAGAACGGCCAGCGCAAACTATACGATTCCTTCAAGCTCCGGGTCGGAACGGATACGAATATGCTCTACGAGGCGGATGATTGGTACCGGATCTCTTCGGTGACAGTCAATGCGATCGAGCAGTTGCCCCCCGGCGCTCAGGAGCGCTCGGTGCCAGTTGCGATCACGGACGTGCGGTCGAATGTTACGGTGTCGGTCCAGTTCTCGTTGCGTCAGGATATCGCCAGCCTCGGGCTTAGCACAGACATGCTGAACTGGCTGCTGGGTTTTTCCGATGGGACACTGGTGCCCAGTTTTTACAACAATGTGCGGGAACTTTCGCTTACCGAGTTGTACTGGCTCGACGCCGATCCCACCCGGACGAACCGGCTGAACGGCGGGATTACAAAGTTCGTGCGCGATGACGCAACCACAAATTTTTATGTTACGGTGTTCCTTGCGCTGAACGGAACAAACTGCACCTATCTGCAGAGCGGGGCGGTGATGAAACTGGAAATGGCGCAGTCTCTGATGACCCCCGAATGGTGGATCGTTGGTCAATACGCGCTAATGCCGGACTCGTTCGACACCAATCACCTGTGCCGGATTCTCCTTCCGAATCCCTACCGGGTCCAAGTGCCCTACTGGGATCCAAAACAAGCCTTTTTCCGTTGGGTCATCGAGGAGTGGGATCCGCGCATCGACCCTCAGCCTTTGGTCAACACGACCGATTAAAAAGCAGACGGCTCGTTTATAAAAATGGGCTTGTCTCCGAAACAGCAAGCCCCTCATGTTTTGTGCGCTATCGCATGTGCGTTAGGCGATACCACCGTACAACACATCCCAGCAAGAACAGACCGATGACAAGAACAAGCGTCTGGCTCTCTTTTGGGGTTAGGTGTGAGGAGATGCTGAGGCGCTTCGGACGTCGCGCATGTGGCATGTTTTTTGTCTTTGCCATGCTTCCACCATACTCTCTTTGCGGCGGGCTCTGCCACGCTATTCGTTATTCAGTATCACCCCTTCGTTTGTTATAATAACACTTTCTTTAACCCATGGGAATCGGTTATGACGACGAACGAGTATGATTTCACCGCGATTGAAAAAAAATGGCAGGCGTATTGGGAAACGAACAAAACCTTCAAGGTGAATGACTTTGAAGCGGGCAAGCCTAAGTTCTATTGTCTCGACATGTTTCCGTATCCGAGCGGCTCGGGATTGCACGTTGGCCATCCCGAAGGCTATACGGCGACAGACATCCTTTGCCGGTACAAGCGCATGCGCGGCTTTAACGTGTTGCACCCGATGGGCTGGGACGCGTTCGGCCTGCCGGCTGAGCAGTATGCCGTCGAAACCGGCACGCATCCCGCGATCACGACTGAACGCAACATCGACCGTTTCCGTCGGCAGATTAAGGCGCTGGGATTCAGTTACGATTGGGATCGCGAGGTGAACACCACCGATCCCGGTTACTACAAGTGGACGCAGTGGATCTTTACGCAGCTTTACAAGAAGGGACTCGCCTACATGGCCGAGGTGCCGGTGAACTGGTGCCCCGCACTCGGTACGGTACTCGCCAACGAAGAGGTGATCGACGGACGCAGCGAACGCGGCAACCACCCGGTGATCCGCAGGCCGATGCGTCAATGGATGCTGCGCATCACAGAGTATGCCGAGCGTCTGCTGGCGGATCTGGACGGATTGGACTGGCCTGAAGGCATCAAAGAGATGCAGCGCAATTGGATCGGCAAGTCGGAGGGCGCGGAGGTCGATTTCACAATCGCGGGATGCGACGAAAAGGTCACGGTGTACACCACGCGTCCCGACACCCTGTTCGGCGCGACCTACATGGTGTTGGCTCCCGAGCATCCGCTGGTGGCGCGCATTACGACCGATGCGCAGCGGGCCGATGTTGACCGCTACCGCGAGGAGGCCGCGCGCAAGAGCGACATGGATCGAACCGAACTGAACACCGAGAAGACCGGAGTCTTCACCGGCGCGTACGCGATCAATCCCGTGACCGGCGGAGAGATTCCCATCTGGATCGCCGACTACGTGCTGATCAGCTACGGCACGGGCGCGATCATGGCTGTACCGGCGCACGACACGCGGGACTTCGAGTTCGCCCAGACATTCAAGCTGCCGATTGTCTGCATCATCGAGCCCGACGCGGACGAGGCGGCGGCTGAAGGCGTATCTGTGGATGACGTGCTGGCTGGCCGCGCCTGCTGGACCGGCAATGGCCGCATGATCGGCTCGGCGAATAGCGAAGGCCTCGACATTAACGGCATGGCCGTCGCGGATTCCATGTGCGTGACCACCGAGTGGCTGGCCGCGCGCGGGGTCGGCAAGGCTGCGGTGAAGTACAAGTTGCGCGACTGGCTCTTCAGTCGGCAGCGCTACTGGGGCGAGCCTTTCCCGGTGATTCACATGGAGGACGGCTCCATCCGTCTGGTGGATGATAACGATCTGCCGCTGCTCCTGCCCGAACTGGATGACTTCAAGCCCACCGGCACCGGCGAGCCGCCGCTCGCGAAGGCTGGCGCGTGGCTCGATTACACCGATCCGGTCACCGGAGCGAAGGGGCATCGCGAGACCAACACCATGCC
>JALHET010000015.1:14077-36801 GCA_022839525.1 Lentisphaerota bacterium | reverse complement strand
TGCAGGAGGTGCGCGCGATCGGCTCCAAGATCACGGTTATTCTGAACGGCGAGGTGATTGTTGATGCGGACCTTTCCACGATCAAGGAAACGGTTGACGGCAGGCCGCATCCCGGTCTGCACAACGCGAAGGGGCACATCGGCTGGCTGGGGCACGGTTACCGCGTGGACTGGCGCAACATCCGCATCAAAGAGGTTCCGGCGGACTACACGCCGGCGCGTCCCGGCGACAACAAAGCGCCGGAAGGCTTCACGGCGCTGTTCAACGGCAAGGATCTGACCAACTGGAAGGGCGTGACGCGTAAGGAAAAGTTTGACAACCCCCTCGTGCGGCGGGCGGCTACACCCGAGAAACGCGCCGAGATCCAGAAGGTCGCAGACGAGGAGGCGGCTCAGCACTGGCATGTTCGCGACAACGCTCTTTTCTTTGACGGCAAGGGATACAGCCTTGCCACGGCCAAGGATTACGGAGATTTCGAAATGTTTGTCGACTGGCGCCTGCTGTCGGTCCGCGGCGATAGCGGGCTTTACCTGCGCGGCTCGCCCCAGGTGCAGATCTGGGACGCGCACAATCAGTGGAACATCGGTTCCGGCGGGCTTTACAACAACAAGAACAACCCCAGCAAAGCGCTGGCGATTGCGGACCGTCTGCCCGGCGAATGGAACACCTTCTACATCAAGATGGTCGGCGAGAGGGTGACCGTGAAACTCAACGGCGTGCTGGTGGTGGACAACACGGTGCTGGAAAATTACTGGGACCGCAGCCAGCCCATCTTCCCGAAGGAACAGATTGAGCTGCAGTGCCACGGGGATCCGCTCGAGTTCAAGAACATCTACATCCGCGAGCTGTAGGTTTTTGTCTAGCGTGTAGCCGTTTTGGGTAGGGACGCCTCCCCGAGGCGTCCGCCCTTCGGCTTACTCAGGGTAGACGGACGGTTCGGGGAACCGTCACTACCTGACATCACCAACGGTTATACTTTTTATTCCGCTCTATCTGTGGAGGCCGCGCCGCAGCATGTTCTCGAGTGCGGCGGCTGTGGTCTCTTGGGAGAAAACGGTCGCGGCTGCGGCCCGGCCGAGTTCAGATTCACGGTGTAGGCGGGCGGGGTCGGAAAGCAGCGCCGCCCATGTTTGCGCGAGGGTTTCCGGCGTGGTGTCTGCGATCAGAACGCCACATCCGGCGGCTGCGGCGAGCTCGGGGAAGGCGCCTTGCGCGGGCAAAACAACGGGTACGCCGGACGCCATGGCTTCGATCGCGTAGTACCCGAAGGCTTCCGGCGATGATCCCCCCGGCACACAGAGGAGCGACAGCCCGGAGAGAAAACGGAACCGGTCTTTAACGAAACGCTGGGGAGAGATGTCGGCGTCGGCCAGCAGTCCGGCTCCCGAAAGTTTTTTGAGTTGGCGCTTTAGAAAGCGTTTGTCCACCGAAGATCCGCCGGTCGCGGAAAGACGCACGCCTGTGAAGCGCGGGTCGCGGCGCAGGAGCAGAAAGGCGTCGATGAAGCGGTCGAACCCTTCTTCGGCAGAGAGCCGGGAGAGAAACCCGACGGTCGCGGGCTGACGCGACACATCGGATGGGCTGTAGTCCTTCGGGTCAAGACCCGGGAAAACGACGTGCAGCCGCGCGGGATCCAGCGACAAGAGTTTTGCCATGCGCTCCGCGTAAAAGGAACTGACGGCGATGAAACCGTCGATTTCGCGCGTGTCCCCGGACATGACGCGCAGCACGGCGTCACGCGGGCCGGGTTCCATGGCGTCGGTCCAGACGTGCTCGTCCTGCAGCCAGCAGACGACCGGACAGCCTGCGGCCTGCTTCAGCGTTTTGGCCAATCCGGCGAGCAGCGCGTTGGACAACACGATCACGTCGGGTTTCTCATCGGGTGGCAGCCCCGCGATCCATTCTGCCACGAGCCGCAGCTCGTCTGCCTGCCGCCCGTCCGGCCCGCGCAGCATCGAGAGGGTCAGGTCTTCCAGCCCGGCGGCGGTGGTGGTGCCCGCGAAACGGGCCGCGAGGCGCAGGACAGGCCAACTGTCCAGAGGTTTGAACCAGGCTCGCGGCAAACGCTGGAGAAAGGCATAGCGGTGGCGCAGGTAGAGCGTGACCGCGCCATAGAAGACCGGAATATCGGAGGGATGCCGCGTGAGTGTGGCCGCGGGCAGATAAAGCGGCATCAGGATGACCGTATGGCCGCGCTGGCGCAGCGTCTCAATAGCCGCCAGATCACGCAGGCAGTTCTGGCAGTAAAAAGATCCCCCCGATCCCGGCAGTATGACGAGTAATCGCATAAGCACCTCCAGCACCTTTAAGCATACCGGGAAGGTTGAGGCAGGTCGAGCCTGGTCTCGCGTCAATCGGATTGTGAAAAGCCACGTTTGCATCCTTGGTGGAAAAGGGGGGCTTTGATAAAATAAACACTGAGGGCGTCATGCCATTTCAGACTGGGGGCGGGGGGCGGATGAATCCTTACGATGCGGAACGTGCGGATACGGGTGCGCCGGTGATTCTGGACGGCAAGGCGCTCGCACGCGGGTGTTTTGAAGCCGGGATTGCGGGCGTCTGCCCGGACCGGCTGATCCGGGACAGTGTAAAACTTGAAGGGGAGGCGCTGGATATCGGCGGGCAGGTGTTTGACCTGTGCCGTATCCGGCGGGTTTTTGTGGTCGGTGCGGGCAAAGCCTCCGGGCTGATGGCGCTCGCCCTGGAAGAGGTGCTGGGCGACCGTTTGACGGGCGGGGCGGTCGCGGTCAAATACGGCCACGCCGCACCTTGCCGGAACGTCGAGATCATGGAGGCGGCGCATCCGTATCCGGATCAGGCGGGGGCGGACGCCACGCGGAAGGTCATGCGGCTCTGCGCGGAGGCCGGTGAGGGCGATCTGGTGCTGTGCGTGTGGTCAGGGGGAGGTTCCGCGTTGCTGGCGGACGCGCCGGAGGGAGGCACGTTGGACGACGTGATGCGGTTGTCGAAAGCGCTGGTGAATTCGGGTGCGGCCATCGGGGAGATCAATGCCGTGCGCAAGCATCTCAGCCGCGTGAAGGGCGGCCAGTTGGCGCGGCTCGCCTGGCCCGCGCAGGTGGTGAGCCTGATCCTGTCGGATGTGGTCGGCGACCCGTTGGACGTGATCGCCTCCGGTCCGACCGTGGCGGATCCCTCGACGTTCGGGGATGCGCTCAGCGTCCTCCGGAAATACGGGCTCGAAGCCGGGACGCCCCCTCAACTTCTTGGGGTGTTGAACAATGGTGTGGCGGGAGGCATCCCCGAGACGCCGAAAACAGGCGATCCGGTTTTGGCGCGGACAATGAACCGGATCATCGGCAGCAACCGGGTCGCTTTAGAGGCTGCCGCACGGTATGCGCAATCGCGGGGCTTGGCGGTGAAGATTGTGACGGATCGGCTCGAAGGGGACACTGGGGCGGCCGCTTCGGAAATCGTCCGGGCCGCGTGTGAGGCGCAAGCGTGTAAGGATGTCCAGAAACCGGTTTGCCTGCTCTTCGGCGGCGAGACGACCCTTCAGGTCACAGGCGACGGGCTGGGGGGACGGAACCAGCATTTGGCGCTGAAAGCCGCCCTGCTTCTGCGCGGACGGGGGGGTATCGCCGTGCTGGCAGGGGGAACGGACGGCACGGACGGGCCGACCGACATGGCCGGTGCGGTGGTGGACGGAAACACCTGCGCGGAGGCCGAACGGATCGGCCTTGATCCCGAGGAAAGCCTGCGCGCCTTCGACTCGTATCCCTTTTTCCAAAAAGCCGGCGGGCACGTGCGCACCGGCCCGACGCGCACCAACGTGATGGACATGGCGGTTGTGATCGTTGCCCAGGCCTGATCGGCTGCAGCGGTGAGGACTTTCGCAACCACACGCTGAGCTTTTCGCCCTTCAGCTTCTGTCCCGGCCTGTGACAATATGGTGTTTGTTTGGGCAGATTGTATGCTAAATTAATGGCCATCCAAGGGCATTTACGAAAAGGGAAGCTGAGAACCGTATGAGCATTTCAAGGCAGAAAGCGATCGAATCCGCGATTCAACACCGCGCCAGTGATGAGCCTGTGCTGGCGCAGGAGCAGGTGCAGTCCTACTTCGGGGTGAATGTGTTTGGCGACGACCAGATGAGGGCGCGGTTGCCGAAGGAGGCCTATCAGGTGCTGCGGAAGACGATCGAGGAGGGCGTTCCGCTGGACAGTTGTGTGGCGGATGCCGTGGCTGCGGCCATGAGCCGGTGGGCGATTGAGCGCGGGGCCACGCACTATGCGCACATCTTCTATCCGCTGACGGGTCTGACGGCCGAGAAGCACGACAGTTTCTTCAGCCCCGACGGACAGGGGCGCCTGACCGTCGATTTTTCGGGAAGGCAACTGATTCAGGGCGAGCCGGACGCTTCCAGCTTCCCGAGCGGGGGCATCCGGGCGACCTTTGAGGCGCGCGGGTACACGGCGTGGGATGTGACCAGCCCGGCTTACCTGATGAAGGGGCGTAACGGGACGACGCTCTGCATACCGACGGCGTTCTGCTCCTGGACGGGCGAGGCGCTAGACAAGAAGGTGCCGCTGCTGCGCTCGATGCAAGCGTTGAGCAGGCAGACCCGCCGCGTGCTGAAGCTGTTCGGGCACGAGGATCCGGGAATGATCACGGCTTCGGCCGGCTCCGAGCAGGAGTACTTCCTGATCGACCGCAGTTTCTACTTCGCGCGTCCGGACCTGCTGAGCGCGGGGCGGACGCTGTTTGGCACCCGCCCTCCCAAGGGGCAGGAGCTGGAGGATCAGTATTTTGGCGCCATTCCGGCGCGCGTGCTGGCATTCATGACGGAGGTGGACGCCGAGCTGTACAAGCTGGGGGTGCCGGTCAAGACCCGGCACAACGAGGTGGCCCCGGCGCAGTACGAGATCGCGCCGGTATTCGAGAGCGCGAATCTGGCGACCGACCACCAGTACCTCGTCATGCAGGTCCTGCAGGCCGTGGCGCCCAAGTACGGGCTGGCCTGCCTCCTGCACGAGAAACCGTTTGCCGGCATCAACGGGTCGGGCAAGCATCTCAACTGGTCGCTGGGTAGCCCGAAGGTGGGCAACCTGCTCAACCCGGGCGAGACGCCGCACGAGAACATGCAGTTCCTGGTCTTCTGCGCGGCGGTCATCCGGGCGGTCAACCGCCATGCGGCGATGTTGCGCGGAGCGGTGGCGCACGCGGGGAACGACCACCGGCTGGGCGCGAACGAGGCACCCCCGGCAATCCTCTCGGTGTTTCTGGGCGAGCAGTTGACCGACGTGTTCGCGCAGATTACTGTGGGGGTGGACACGCTGCCGCCGCTACCGAAGGACGCGACCGACCGGAACCGCACGAGCCCGTTCGCGTTCACCGGCAACCGGTTCGAGTTCCGCGCGGTCGGCTCCAGTCAGTCGATCGCGGGGCCGCAGGTCATCCTGAACACGATCATGGCCGAGTCCCTGAGTGAAGTGGCGGAAGAACTGGAGAAGGCGCCGAAGGAGCCGGCCAAGTTCAATGCGGCGGTTCAGAAACTTTTGCAGAAAATCATCCGCGAGCATGGCCGTGTGATCTTCAACGGGGACAACTATTCGAAGGAGTGGCGCGATGAGGCGGCGCGGCGCGGGCTGCCGAATGCCGCGACCACGCCGGAGGCGTTCGATGCGATGGAGTCTCCGGAGACGTATGAGGTGTTTGAGAAGTACGGGGTGCTCAGCCGCCGTGAAGCCGAGAGCCGGTTTGAGATCTACCGCGAAAAATATGTGAAGGACGTGCTGATCGAGGCCCGGCTCTGCCTGTCGATGGCGCGCACGATGATCTTCCCTGCCTGTGTGCGGTACCAGCATTTGTTGGCGCAGACGGCAGCGGATTTGATGGCGGTGGGAAAACTCGGTTGCACCACCACCCTGGATGAGGTCGACGCCTTGCTGGGCAACCTGCAGAAGGCGATGCTGCGGCTGGAGGAGGTGATTCAGCTTCCCCAGGGGTTGACCGAGCCGCAGCAGTGCCGGTATCTGCTGGACACCGTCATCCCCATGATGAACGCCCTGCGTAAAGAGGCGGATGCGCTGGAGCACATCTGCGCCGACGACCTGTGGCCTCTGCCGACCTATCAGGAGATGCTTTTCATCCGATAGGCGCTGGGCGTGCGCGGGCGCGTCACCCGCTGTTATCTCTTTATCCGGTTGTTTGGATGGGGTATACTCTCTTCCGCATTGACCAGAAGGGATCCGGGTATGGACAAACAGTTCGGCTATTGCAGGGTGGGGGCGGCGGTTCCCGTTGTGCTTCCCGCTGCGGTGAGTGACAACGTCGCGTCGATGACGGAACTGGCGGTAAAAGCGGCCGGGGACGCCGTGCGGGTGCTTGTGTTCCCCGAATTGTGTGTCACGGGGTACACGTGTGCCGACCTGTTTTTCCAGTCTGAGCTGCTGGACGCAGCCGAGAAGGGCTTGTCCTCCTTTCTTGAGAGAACCGGGACGCTCGACACGTTGTTGATTGTGGGGCTTCCTCTCCGTCTGGAGGGGATGCTTTTCAACTGTGCGGCCGTCTGTTGCCGGGGAAACCTTCTCGGAGTGGTGCCAAAAACATATCTGCCTAACACAGGTGAGTTTTATGAGAAGCGCTGGTTTGCCTCCGCCGTTGCGGCGCGGGCCAAGGCCGTCCGCCTCTGCGGGAAGGAGGCTCCCTTCGGTGCCGATTTGGTGTTCCCGGCGCAGGGGTTCCCCGGTTGTTGTGTGGGTGTGGAAATCTGCGAGGATCTCTGGAGCCCGGTGCCTCCCTGCACACGCCAGGCGTTGAGCGGCGCGACCGTACTCTGCAACCTCTCGGCCAGCAACGAGCTGGTCGGCAAGCGCGAATACCGCCGTGACCTTGTGGTGCAGCAGTCGGCGCGGTGTCTGGCGGCCTACGTGTATGCGGGCGCGGGACCGGGCGAGTCGAGCATGGATATCGTGTTCGGCGGGCATGCGATGATCGCGGAGAACGGCCACCTTCTGGCGGAAAACCGGCGGTTCACGCGCGAAGGCGGGCTGCTGTTGGCGGATGTCGATCTGGAGTTTCTCGCGTTCGAGCGGCGGCAGAACGCCGCGTTTGGTTTGAGCGCCTCCCGGATGGAGCCGGGGCGGGAAATCCCGTATGGCTCGGCGGGGGAGACGATGGCCCGTAAGGGGTTGCTGCGGGTCGTTGAGCCTTTGCCCTTTGTGCCTGCGGGCGGATCGCTTCGTGATAGCCGGTGCGAAGAGATTTTCGCGATCCAAAGCACGGGGCTGGCGACGCGCCTGCTTCATGCCGGTTGCCGCGACGTTGTTGTGGGGCTCTCGGGCGGGCTTGATTCCGCGCTGGCGTTGCTGGTGATCTGCGAGGCGTTCGAGCGGGCCGGGCTGGACCGTTCAGGCATTCATGCCCTCACGATGCCCGGGTTCGGGACAACCGGGCGCACATTGGGCAATTCGGTCCGGCTGTGCGGCGAATTGGGGGTTCCGCTGGAACAGATCGACATCACGGAGGCGTGCAAGCGGCATCTGGCGGATATCGGTCATTCCGGCAAGACGCATGACATCGCCTACGAAAACACGCAGGCGCGCGAGCGTACGCAGATCCTGATGGACAAGGCAAACATGCTCGGCGCGCTGGTGGTCGGGACGGGCGACCTCTCGGAGTTGGCACTGGGGTGGTGCACCTACAACGGGGACCACATGAGCATGTATGGGGTCAACTGCGGCGTGCCCAAGACGCTCGTGCGCCATCTGGTGAATTGGGTGGCGGAGAACCGCGTGAACCCGAAGGTCTCTGCGGTGTTGCTGGATATTCTGGCTACGCCTGTTTCGCCCGAGCTGCTGCCGGCGGATTGCGAGGGTAAGATCACCCAGAAGACCGAAGAGGTGATCGGCCCTTACGAGGCGCACGATTTCTTCTTGTATCACTTTGTCCGCCGCGGAGCCTCTGCGGCGAAGATCCGGTTTCTGGCGGGAATCGCTTTCGAAAACCGTTACCCGGCTGCGGAACTCGACCGCTGGCTGAAGCTTTTCTTCAAGCGGTTCTTCAGCCAGCAGTTCAAACGGTCCTGCCTTCCGGACGGGCCTAAAGTCGGGTCGGTCGGCCTTTCCCCCCGCGGCGATTGGCGCATGCCCAGCGACCTGACGGGCGGGACGTGTTTCGGGCGCGACGCTTGAATAACGCGGTTTTGTGTTTTGCAACACCGAAGGATGGCCATGCCCCGCCTTTTTTCAAGCCGCCACTGATCCGCGTGCGAGGTGACTGGGCGCGGTGCGGGTATCCGGTGGGGCGGGGAGATGTGCCGCGTCCTCTTTACGAATCGGAACCGCCGGTTTTGCTTTCCGTTCCTCGGAATGCGGTGGCCGCCAGATCCAGTGCCTTCAGGTTTTTTTCCTTCTTATCTGGAACGGTCATCGCCCACGGCGCCATCAGGTAACCGAGCTTCCGTTCCGGCGAAAGGTTCTTCTCGCAGAACGCCACGAGATTCCCGAAATTCTCGTCGCATGCCCAGTTCGATCCGCAGGGCATCTGGTCGAATCCGGCTTTGTCGAGGTCAATGAACGACTGCACGCGTTTCCAGTTGAAGGTGCGCCGCCGTTCCTTCCTGAGCTCCTCCTGCTCGTGCGTCTTGAGTTCTGAGATGTCGAGCGACTTGTCGTAGTACCACACGCTCTGCAAAACGCTTTTTGGCATCCGCTCCAAAAATTCCTCCGGCTCGGTCCAGTACTTGTCCGACCAGATCCAGGGACGCGCGCCCGATTTTTCCGTTTCTTTTTCGAGCAGCAGGAAGTCATGCCACCACAGTTCCCCCTGCCGCAGAACCATGTACGGCATCATCTCCTGGTGGCGTACGCCTTCTTCGTCGAAGCCGAGATGGAAGAAACGCGGCTTGCCGAATATCTCCGAAACGTCGCGGATGAGATCCGTACACACCTTGTAGTATTCTGGCGTCGAGACCATCCGCTCGTACGGGCCGAGCCATGCGTCGTGCGTCGTGGAGAAGTTGAGCTTGGGTATCGCCTCGAGGCCGAGTTTCTTCAGCCGCGCGATCTCGTCCCTGACCTTCTCTGGCGACCAACTCCCCTTCACGGCAAGTTCCGGATGACTCGGATAGACGACCCCTTCGCCGAGGTCGATCACCAGCATGTTGAAACCTGCGGCCGGCATGGCCGCCGTGATCTCCCGCCACGTCGGTTCGTCAAAGTTAAGTTTTGTGACGCTCTCCTCGCGCCACATGTTCGTGCCGAGATGCAGCAGATTGGCCTTGATCATTTTCAGTGCTCCTTTCCAAGTTCTACCAGTGCCGCGCGTTCGATCCAGATGCGTCCCGCAACGAAACGACGGACGGACGCGCCCGCGTCTCGTCGGGCTTGACATCGCAACGCCACGCCCTCGGATTGTCCATGAAGCACATCGTACGCGGCGACTGCTCGTGCGGTTTCGCCGCAACCGACACTTCGGTCTTCCACGACTCGGGCACAAGGAACACGGCGGACGCGCCGTCCGAGGCCGAACGAATCGAAATTTGGGACAACATGAGATCCCCATGCCACAACGGCACACGTACCAGCAACCGGTTGATTCCCGCACGCGGCGCGAAGGTCTTGGACGGGTCGAACGGCGCGCCGTTCAGGAAGAAGGACGCACGTTGTGTTCCTAACCCCAGACGCACCGCCTCGAAGAGAATGTTCCATTCGTTGCCGTGCCGAAGATCCGCGGTGAAGTCGAAAGCGAGAATCTGCACCTTTTCGGTTTTGTCGTCGGCCACGTACTTGACGGCCTCGGCCCACTTCCCCGGCAAGTGGGCGTTCACGGCGTAGGAGGCGAGCTTCTTTTCGCGTGCGGCACGCATCCACACGCCGAACCGGACGCCGGGCACGTCCTTCAGCTCCGAGCCGGGAACCGCCATCTCCGCGAGCGCAGCGTCGTCGGGCGCGGGCGAGGTCGGAAGCGGGCCGAGGAAACGGCAGCGGTCCCTCGGCACGGGTGCGGAAAGGAATGGGCGCGGACCGTCGAACGTCTGCCAGAAGCGGATCCGGGTACCGTCCGCACCCACCGCGTCCGTCTGCAGCGCCGCGAAGAGATCGCCTTCGTTTTCGTCCGGATCCGCCGGACGCCGCACCTTGAAAACGATGGTCATCTTCTCGCCCGCCAAAAGCCGCAGACGCGACGCGCGTGCCACACCAGGTTCATATCCCGGCGGCAGGCGCAGGAAGAACTCGAGGTCGCGCAGTTCGCCGCCCGTCACGTTCGGGAACACGGCTGTAAACGTCTCGAAACGCTCGTCCGCCGAAAAGCGGTCCGTGAGGCGGACGTATTTGGCGGGCATGCCGCGCGGCGCGAACGGCGAAACAGAAACCGGTTTCTCGGAAAACGCCAACGCAAACGGCACGTCCGCGCCGATCGCGTACGGTTCGGGGCGGACAATTTCGAACACGGCCTTCTTCCCATCAACCGATATGCGTTGCGCGGTCGAATTGAGCGCCTGGAAGCGGAAGGCGACGCACTCGTTTTCGTTGCCGTGCCACACGTTTTCGCGCGCGACTGTTTCCTTCAACATGCCGGCGAGCCGCGTCAGGCCTTCGTCAGACTGCCATGTGTGCACGCCGAGCGTGACGTGCGGCCCGCACGGGACACCGCCTTTCGCGATGCGGTTCGTCGCCCCCGCGAAACCGGGGAAGAATAGCTTCGGATCGGGATCCTTGTCGTTCGCGCGGAAGAGCAGCGATGAGAACCACCGCGTCTGTTTCAGACCGTATCCCGTGCCCTTGTCGGGATCCCACTCCGGTCCCCCGAGCAATCCCGCGTTCGCCGCAGCACGCCCCACGCGCTTTTCGGCCAGAGGCTCCACGCGCGTGCCCGCCGTGGAATACGGCAGCGTGAACGTCGTCACCGGACTCTGGGAGGCGATTTCGAGAAGAATGCGGTTTTCGAGTATCTCCCGGAACACTGCGGCAGAGTTGAGGCGCGGCATCCAATCGTGCGTGATCGTATGGGAACCGATTGAATGGCCTCGGCGAACAAGTTCACGCGCCAGTTCGGCATACGCCCCCTCGCACCGCCCGTTGAAGTAGAACGTGGCCTTCACGCCCAGCGGATCGAGCACGTCCGCCATTGCCATGTGGCGGGCGTTGGCGTCATCCCAACGGCATGAGAAGAGAACGTCCTTTCCCTCCGGGACTTCGGCCGGACGCGCCTCGGCCCGCGCCGCTGCGGCAGTGTTTGCGAAGACGGCTTCCACGCGCTGCGTGCAGACGGGAAACTCCCCTGCCGCAGCCGCGACAGCCGTCACCGCGAAGAGAAGGCCGGAAACACGCTTCATGTTCAACGACTCCAGATCCTTTTTCCCACTTCCCCAAGCACCGGGCTTCGACGGCACGCACAGCGTCGCCCATGAGGCTGTAATCGCCTTAGACGAAGTTGGCGCTCGGTGCGTTCGTGCCTTCGGCGAACCGACAGCAAGGGATGCTTCTCCATGAGAATCAGCGTCTCCTTTTCACGGACTCTTCGGGCAGATTCTGAGCGCGTCAGCGGATTAAGATCGCTGTGCCGCTCGAAAAGACGGTTATCTTTCCGTCCTTGAGGGTCGCCTTCATTCCTGGCCTGCCTTGTCCCTCCACGCTCACCGTCCATTCGGCGACGTTTGCAAGGCCGACGGAATTGGTGACCACGAGCGGCAAGACGGTTGGCTGCAACGAGTTTACGTAGTGGACGAGGTCAAGCGTGCCGTTTGCGGCGAACGTCGCGCCGTCGATCTTGCCCGCGCCGCCGCAGTCCACCTCGAGCCCCCTCACTGTGAAAGTGCCGTTCACCTTTAAAGTGGCTCCCGAATCCACGCGAACCGACGACACATCCGGGAAGAACTCTGCGGCCGGCACCGGAGTTGTCTTCGCGAACGCCGCCATGTCCGCAACGCCCTGCGTGTTGGTGTGGACGAGATCCGATCCCGCCGTATGGAGGCGCCCCGCGATCAACCACCAGTTGGTCTGCGATGGTTTGACTGCCGAGGTGTCCGGCGACACCTCGTCCCACGTGAGGCCGTTCACGCTCGCGTCCACCGACCAGAGCGAGGGGCTAAACTTGGAATCGTTGGCGGCGACATCATAGCCCGCCACGATCGGCGTGTCCTCCGGAAGCCGCATCAGAATGCGGTACCACGTCGTCGGCTGGCTGGGATACCAGTGTTGAACCGAGTCACTCTTGGGGTGTTCAATGCCGTCGCCGTCGTACCACGGGGAGGACGGGTAATACCACTGGGACATGACGGCGGTGCCGTCGTCGCACAGGTTGCTGACGTTGGAACCGTCGCCGACCTTCGGCGTCCAGGTTCCGGCCACGAACGCCGGCGCGATTTCCCCCGCTGCGAGATTCGGATACGTCAGCGCCCCGGTGAGACCGCGGTTGAGGCGCGTGCCGTCGGCGGCGTAAAGGCCGAATTCGTCCGCGGCGACATTGAGGGCTTCGCTGGCGGTGTCGACGCCGATGACGCACTGGTTCGCCTTGAAATTCCAGCGGTACCAGGTGTAGGTGTTCTTCAGGATGAGCGTGCCCTCCTTGACCGTGATCGAGCCGCGGATGTGGTTGGTGCCCGAAAGCCGCCAGGTGCCCGCGCCTTCCTTGACGAGCGAGAGCGGGCCTCCGGTCGCCTCCTTGCCGTCGTCGACTCCGGAAAGGAAGTTCATGGCGTCCGTGTCGTCGCCGTCGAGCGTCAGCACGTTCGGATCAGTGCCGAGCGTGTAGACGTCCGAGAAATTGAAGTCATGCGCCGTACCGTTCGTGAGGCGTCCCCGGCCGTTTACCGCAAGCGGCCGCGTGGAACAGGCCGCCGCCGCTGTGCCCGAATATTCGAAGTTGCCCTCCGCCGCCGCCGTGCCGTCGCCGAGCAGGAACGCGTAGTCCACCTGGTTCGAGCTCGTGAGCGCCACACCGTGCGCGTCCAGCGGCCCGTAGAGGTCCAAAGCTGATCCGAGCGCGCATAAGGTTCCCTTTTCCGCGATGGAATCGAACTTGAGCGTGCCGTTGTCCACCGCCACCACGCCGGAGAACGTGCTGTTGGAATTGTAGGCCATGCGCCAGACGCCCGTACCCGTTTTCCGGATGTGGAACGTGTAGCCGCCGGTGGGATAGTCGGAGTTCGTCTTGCGGGTGAACCGGCTTGAGAGGACACACTCCTCCGTGTTGGATCCGGTGAGGACGATACGCTTCTGGCCTGGGCTGGTGGAGTGTTCGCTCCATTGCCCGGTGAACCTGACGCCGCCCTCGGCGCCGCCGTCCACGACGAGGCTGCCCTGACCGTCGCCGGAGAAGATGGTGAAGGGCTTGTCGCACTCGTCGATCGGGTCGTCTTTTTCGCGCAGCGAAAGGAGCCAGGCGCCGTTGCGCGAGGCGATCACCGTCCCGCTGGCGCTCTGTGTGCCGATCGACGACGGAAGGCCTTTCTTGCCGAATTTACGCACGCCGGCACGTCCGCCGTCCACGAACATGTTGCCGTTGCAGTCGAAGGTTCCCGTTCCGGTGCTGTTGGTTCCTGTGAGGTCCTGATAGGACGTGGCGTTGAGCCCGATGCTGCAATGGCCCAGCAGTTTGCCGGAAAACACGCACGGCGCGGCCGCGGTACCTCCGGACACATAGAAATGCTGCGAACCCGTCGCGGCGTTGGTGATCGTGCCGCCGCCCCAGAAGCCGCCGTATACGATAGCTTTCAGTGCAGCGAAGGGACGCCACGTCGCGCCCTCCGCCACGGTGACCTTGCCGTAGTACACGTCGCCGCTCGCGATCGCCCACGTTTGGTTCATGCGCAGTTCGCCTTCGTTCACCGTGATCGCCACGTAGAACGCTGTGCAGTGCGCACCATATTTGAACCGGTCTGCGGGCGCGGTGAAGTGGAGCACGCCTCCGCCTGCCTTGACGATTTCGCCGCGGCATCCGGAAGCCTCGCCCGTCCAGTTCACCGCGCAGTCGATCGTGAGCGTCTGCCCCTCCTCCACGAAGAACTTTACTTTGGAGTCGTCACCCATCGGGCGGATGCGCGAAAGGGAATTGATGAGCGCGATCGACGCCGCATGCATGCCGTTCGTGATGAGAACCTCCACGCCATCGGGCACGCAGACGGCGTCGGAGTTGCCCACCGTCGGCGCCTGGCTGCCGTCGTAGTTTGTGCCGTCAGTCCAGTCGAAAACCCCGGACACGCCGGTTTTGAGCGTGAAATCGGCCGCATTGGCCGCGATTGCCGCGGCAATCATGGCGAAACAGACGGATACCTTCTTCATGGGTTACCTCTCTTTCTTTGCAGGTGGATAGGAGTATTTGAGCACGAAATCGACGAGCTTAAGGTCTTGGCCCGCGGGAACCGTGGGCGGCGACTCCACTTCGATGCGGTTGGGGCCGCGCCTGATGCACGAAAGCGGGACATCGAAGCGGAAGACCCCGTTTGTGGAGCTGTCCGACGTGAACGCGGGTGCCGCGAGCGTCTGGCCGTTCACGCGCATACGGACGTCGGCCTTCTGTGTCAGGTTCACGAGCAGGTCCGCCTCAACCTTCGGCGGCCGCGCCTTCGCGACCGGCGAGGCGGGGTCGTCGCCCACCGTCACGTCGAAGGCGTAGACGCTTGCCGGTTCCATCGTGTGCGGCCGCGCCGGATCGAGGTCCGGCATCGTCGAGAAGCGGTTGCCGTCGCAGACGTAGTTATTTGGCCCGTAACCGCCGCTGCCGCGCTCCACCGCGAAGTAGAGCTTCGAAATGCCTTCGGTGGCGTTCGGGTCGATTGAGGCGAACTGCGCGAGCGAGTTCCCCTGGCAGTTGAAGAAGCAGACGCCGTCGGCGCCCTCCGCCATCGCCGCAGCGATGCGCGCGGCGTAGAACGCGAGTCCGTTGCGGCCCGGAAGAACGCCGTGCTTGTACGCGCGCGCGTTCCAGCCGATACGCGACTCGTCGAGCGACACGTAACACTTCGCCCCGAGCGCGTGGACGTTGTCCACCATTCCGCGCCACGGCGAAAACTGCCAGTAGCCGCCCGCGATCACGAGGTCTGCCGACTTGTCCTTGAGCCAGCGTTCGAGGTCGATGCCCACGCAGAGGTTGTACTCGAAGGAGTCCGGCACGCGGATCGCCACGAGGATCGGCTTGCCGCGTTTGCGGCCAAATTCCTCGGAGAGCGACCTCAGCTCCGCCATGAAGCCGCTCATCAGGTCGAGCTGCGCCCGGGTGGCGCGGGACGTCTCCTGGCTCGTGGCCCACGCCACGGACTTGAAGAGCTGGCAGTGGCGGAAAAAGTCGTACTCGATGCCGTCCACGTCGTACTTCTCTAGGAACTGGCGCATGAACGTGAGCATGTGCGCGCGCGTATTCGGGTTCTCGAAGTCCACCGCGCTCCAGGAGCAGCGGTGGGGGCGCTTTGTCTTGGTGCCGAAGAGACAGTCCGGGTTCGCGCGCTTCCACGGCGGGAAGAGCGCGTCATAGCCGGCGTCGTGCGTGTCGTTCATGCGGATGCCGAGAAAAGCCTCGCGCTTTTCGCGGCGGCAGAAGTCGATCGCCATCTGCAGCGGATCCTTCCCCATCGCGAAGAACGCGTGTATCGGGTTGTAGGTGTCCAGATAGGGAACCGAATTCGTGTACAAGTCGCCCACGCCCGGCACGGTGAAGTAGCCGAAGCCGGCGCTCCACGGGCAATAGATCATGGTCTCGCAGCGCGTCTTCGCCACGTGGCCGATGCGCGACCCGATGAACGCCTCCTCCGTCACCGGCAACTTGCGGCTGTAGTAGACGAAGTCGTTGCCGTCGTTGTCCGTCATCATCTGCCGCGGTTTCGCGAGAAGCGCCGCGCGCTTCGCCTCGAAGTCGTCCGCCGTCGCTCCGGACTTGATGTCCGTGCATCCCGCGGCCACCGCCAGTACCCCCATGATCGCCAAAGACTTTTTCATCCTGTTTTCCTTCCTGTCGGTCGGCTGACCGCTCAACCCCCTTGATGAGCTTCTTCACAAACCATGTGCTCGAATGCTTGGTGCGACAAGCCCTTTCCCCACAACATAAATAGTGTAACAGGTGGCCGCGCCTTTTTGTTTGGAAAAAGCAATTTCGCTAAAATTAAACGCCTGTCCCGCTCAGGCACGTTCGCGGAGCCCCGAACGCCACGCGAGGGGCGTTGTGCCCGTGGCGAGGCGGAACTGCGTCGCGAAGTTCTGCGGGCTCGAAAAACCGAGCCGGTCGGCGATGGAGGCGACGGAGACGTCCGAATCGCGCAACATCTCCTTTGCCCTGTCGATTCGCCGCGCCACGAGAAACGCATGCGGCGGAATGCCGGTGATTTTGCGGAAACGGAGACGGAGTGTCTCCGACGTGATGCCGAAGCGTTCGGCCAGCTCGTGCAACGGGAATTTTCCCTCGGGATGCGCGCGCATTTCCGCCACGAGCGATTCGATGGGGTTCGGCGTTTCACGCCCGCCGTCGGACTCAGCCGATTCCACAATCGCGAGCAACAGATCCGTGACGGCTGTCCTGATGAGGAAACGGCGTTCGGGCGTCCGTTTCGGCGCGGTATCGTATATGTGGAAGATCCGCCGGAAAAGACGCGGCACGGAAGCGTCCGCCTTGAAAAGACGCCTCGGCAGGGATGTCAGCTTCCTTTTCAGCCATCGTGCCTCGTCTGTCGGCAAGCGCAGCAGCGGGAAATCCCCGCGCGGGATTCGAAAGAACAACCCGTAGAACGCCGTTCCGCGCGGCAGGGACGCCAGGCGGTGCGGTTCGTTGGGCCGTGACACGAAAACCATGCCGGGACGGAACGGACGGCGTTCGCCCCCGCTTTCAAAAATCAATTCCCCGCCGCGGCAGTAGACGATTTCCAAGCATTCGGGATGGACGTGTTCAGGCGGTTCCTGCACTTTGTGTCCGTAGCCGATCTGCTCAATTACGGGGACGCACGGCACGCCTTCGGGTTCGAGATCGATCACGCGTGTCTCCGGCGTGTCCCGGTATTCGAACGGCAGCTTCAGCTTTGGCTGGTGTGTGGATTTGGACTTTGCGCTCACCTTCCCGCCTTTCCCCCGTACCGTTTGAGCAGCTTCGGCGTACAGCCGCAGTCTTCACGTCGTGTTTGGAAAAATGCGTAACTCAACTTTTTTGCACCGCATCCTCACACGTGTCACACCTATTTCGCTTTGAAAGCGCGTCCTATACGAACCGCCTCAGTTACGCTGCCTGACGGGCCACTATCGCCGCCGACTGCGAGGAAGCGAAAGCCTTGGGCAAGTCGCCGTTCGACGTCCCTCGCGGAGCACAAGGTGCCGAGGGGGACGCCGGTCTGCTTGCTGGCCGCGAGCACCTTTTCAATCGCCTTTTCCACGGAAGGGTCACCCAGAGGGACACCCAGAGAGAAGGCGAGGTCTGAAGGGCCGAGGAAAAGCCCGCCAATGCCGGGGGTGCGCGCGATTTCGAGGCAGTTGTCCACAGACTCTTTGGTTTCGATCATGAGCCAGAGGACGAGTTCGCCTTTTCGGTCGAGCGGCCAGAGATCGGCGCGCTCGGCATACTCGGCTCCGGAGACGCCCCAGTAACGCGCCGCCCAACCGTATCCGATGCCGCGCTTGCCCGCCGGCTCAAAGTCGGCCGCGCCCTGCAGTTGCGGAAACCGGCTGGCCTGCACCATGGCGCGGGCGTCTTCGGCGGTGTCCACATGCGGCACCAGAAGGCCCATGGGTCCGAGATCCAGCACTTGCTTGATGACGAACTGGAGCTGTTCGCGTCCCGCTGCAGGCACGCGGATGATCGGCACCACGCTGGGCTGGAGATTCCCCTTTTTCAAGATCTCGGCCTTGTTCACCATCCCGAGCAGGTAACCTTCGAGCCGGTAGAGGTCAAAGGGGGAGTGCTCCAGATCCACGATGACAAAATCCAGCCCGCTTCCGGCCATCGCCGAGCCGTTGCGCGTGGACACAATGGACGAAAACACGCCGAAGGCGGGTTGTTGCGCTTCCATGAGTTCGATGAAGCGGTTCAACCGCGGCGTGCCGGCAGGTTTGCCTTGGGCGAACGCGCCGCCAGCGGCTGCAGAAAAGGCGCAGAGGCCTAGGAGAAACCGGAAGAAGTGGGTTTTCATTTTGCCTTAACATTATCACATCCGGGCCGTCCCCACAACCGCCCATCCAGACAGACGCATACCCCTGTCCATGTCTCATCCCTCCGTGCCTCGCATGCGCGAGGCACGCCCGAAGGTGTCCTCCATGTCGGCCCAGAGCAGCCCCAGACGAACCGTGACAAGGGTCATCAGTGTCGCCACGAGAATGGCGGCCACGCCCATCACGTAGCCGGGAACGCCAAGGTTCAGCGCGATGAAAAGCACGGAGACCAGCGCGGCCAGATGCACTGCCTGACCCGCCAGGATCGCGTTGGGACGCCGGCGCCATGCGGCCAGACCTTCGGCATGGCCGCGCAGGGATTGGAGAACCGGCAAGACCGAGATGAGCAGCATGGCCCGCATGGCCAGCGGGATGTCGCTGGCGGGCACGTTTTGGATTTGGCCGAAATACCACTGCGCCACCGCCGGAATTTGCCCCACCAAGGGGAAGAACGCGAGAAGAATGCCCGCCGCCAGCGCGAACCCGAATACCGAGTGGTCACTCTTGTGACGCGGGGGGAATGCCAGCACCACGGCCTGCATGCGGAGCGCCGCAAAGCACACGGGGTTCACCACCCCCATGGTCACGTAGTGGATGGGCAGCATCCGCGCGGGATCATCCGCACGGGTGATGAACGCGCCAATCATGAACCCGGCCATCGCCAGAAGTAAACCGCCAAAAGAGAGAGGAATGGTAAACACAAATTGAGTTTTGAACCCGGCCTGTTGGCTGGCCGCTGGAGCGAGCTTGCGGATGTAAGGGGTGGCCATCCGCTGCACCAGCAGCCATTCCACCAGAACCGGGGCGGTTATGGCCAGCGTGCCCATGAGATGCCCCACCCAGCCCATGTGCACAAACAGCGGGGTCAGACAGGCGGTCAGCGCGATGCGGCTGAGCGTGCCCCAGTTGGCGGCGGCACTGGCGCGGGCGTTGTAGAGCGCTACCAGCCCGGGGTTGCGCATGAAGAAAAAGATTTGCAGCGGGATGCTCCAGAACAGCACCTCGCGGGCGGTCTCGTCCATGGGCGCCTCAAGCCCTAGAATACCGTGAAACATGATCGTGTCAAACGGGTGGACACAGGCCAGTGCCTGAAGCAAGACAAGGATACCGCACATCCAGAGGTTCAGGCGCTTGAATTGGCGGAAACCCTCCGCGTCGCGCCCGAACACCATGCCGGTGGTCAGCAAACCGCCGCCCAGCGCGCCGATCATGAACATCACGGCCTGCCCCTGCGCGAACGCTGCCAGGTCTACCACGCCGTGCTTGCCGTGTGAGACGATCGCCGCCACCAGCGGATAGGTCAGGCTCTGCGAGGCCGCCTGAATCACAAGCGGGATGTAGAATTTAAGGGCTCGCCACAGCGTGTAACCGGTGGACGGGTCAGGGGTCTGCATGGCGCACTATCATAGCAAGCTATCCCGCGAAAGCAATCCGGTATGATTACGTTCCATTAACCCCTTCACCGTTTTTCCTGCGGTTAAACAGGCATTTCGCCGACTTGCTGAATCCACGTGCGTGTCCATTCCACCGATTCAAAGCCAACGTCCATCACGCCGTTGCTGAGAAACATCATGCCTTCAATCCGCTTCTGCTTGAGCGCCTCCAGTCCGAACTCGCACTGCTGCCGCATGGCGGGAATCGGGACGGACACTTTTTTCGTGAAGTCCACCAGATAGCAACCCTGTATCACCTTCAGGTGTGGCGCCACTTTTTTGACCTTGGCCAGATTCGATTCCAGGTTGACGAGATCCTTGGGGTTCCATGTCCAGAAGGTCACGCCGTCCAGTAACTCCAGATATTCCGTCAGCGGGAGATCCAAAAGGCTGGTGTAGTAGGTGGAATATATCTCCAGCGGCCGGCCGGCAGATTTCAAGGTGTCCCGGATCCGGCGAAGTTCATCGACTGTAAGGACCGCCTTCTTGCCGGCCGGTTTGCTGGCGAAAAAGTCGTCAAAATGTGTTCCCACGAAATTTGGGGTTTTGATGATCAGCTCCAATCCCTCATTACGCTCCTCGGTTGTGGTGAACCCTCCCGAACCGGTCAGCCCCCAGAGTATCCGTTTGAAAGGCCGCAGTGCGGTCGCATATTGCGCGAAAGGCGGCTCAAAGCGCCCGATTTGCGCTTCCAGTCCGGCGTTTGCCTGATTCATGTAGATGTTGGGAACCCCCAGATAGAGGGCACCCTCAACGGGACTCATGACCGTGCGGAGCCTCGTATGGGGAGCCGTGCTGCCGGTCGGACTGCCGAACAGCCACAGGCGGTCCCGCACTGTGCCTTCCTGAGTCGGCGCCAGTTGCGCGCGCGCCTGGGAAGACGGCAGTAGTGCCGATGCCGCCAGCCCGCCAGCGGCGGCTTCCAGAAAATTGCGTCGTGTCATCATCCTGCCGTTCATGGTGTGTATCCTTGCGGTTTTGGTTTTCATATTTAGGACAGGGTTTACTGCGGCATGCCGCGAACCGGGGTGGCATCAAAGACCAAACATGGGTTAAGGACGCACGGGGCGTATCGGCTTGGCCGACGCGAAATAGCGGCGATACGTGCTGTTAAACCATTCGATATCGAAAACCGGATCGGTATGCGTCTCGGATCGGCAAGACCCTTGATGGCGACACCTAGATATTCCGCGAGCCCCACCTCGATCGCGGCACCGCCCGGCGGCAGGTCGCTCACGATTTCCGCGCTCCCGGGGCTTCCGGCCATTTGGTTCAAGTAGCGGGACAGTTCCTCAGCCGCGAGAACGACCGCGGGATGTTGTCCGCGGACTCTGATCGCCACCGGTTGGGCGGCAGACGAGGGTGATGCTGCCGCGCCGACGCCGGGCGTGGCCCAGGCAAGCATCGCCGCAACGGTCATGAGTAGAACGGGGTGTCGTTTCATCTTCATTGTTCGTTGTCCTCTCTGTTGTTTCAAACCCGATGCCCACACCTGCATCCAGAAGGCAAGATCCTTCCCAGATAGAGGCCGTATCTCCGCGCTTCCGAGTTTTGCGACTCCTTGCCGTTGTTGCACGGGAGGTTCAGGGAGCGTAAGGGTTGTGCAGTGTGCCGCGTCACTTGTCCTTGCCCTTCAACTTCCGCATGGCCTGTACAGATGTTCAAGATGCTTTCTTGGCGGATCTTTCCGCGAGCGAACGCGCCACGCTAACGGCCAAGTTTTCAGCGTGGTCACTGATGCGTTCCAAGATTCTCAGGGTCTCGGTAAAAATCACGTCCGCTTGTGGTTGACATCCGCCTTTTTCAAGACGATGGATATGCTCCCGGCGCGCTTGCCCGTACAACCGGTCAAACTCGCTCTCCAGTCGGCAGACCTGACCCGCTTTTTCAGCATCATTCTCTGAAAAAGCTTGAATGCCTAACACATAAGTCCGGTGGGCATGATCCCACAGGTGCTGCAGATCTTTGATGGCCGGAGCGGTGAACTCAACCTTGGTTTCGATTCTTTCCAGTGCGTACTCGGCGATATCTTCGGCCATATCCCCGACGCGTTCGATATCGGCGAGCAGATTCTTGATTTGGAAACACCGCTGCTGTTGCGCGTGGGTCAAATCTTTGTTCATGAGCATGTTTATGAAATGTGTCAGCTCTTTGTCGATCGGGTCAACCAGTTCCTTCTCTTGGGTCAGAACACTTTTGATCTTGTTTTTATCCAGATTGATCAGCGCCGCACAGCTATCGCTTACCATCTGGGCGGTGATATCTCCCACCCGGATCAACTCCCGCGCCGCTTCGCTCAGGGCAACCGAGGGGACGGAGTG
Organism: Lentisphaerota bacterium; assembly: GCA_022839525.1. The sequence goes on along the minus strand of JALHET010000015.1, from coordinate 14,961 downwards.
TTGCATTTCATCGATAAAAGCGGTGACCTTGGTTTTTTCAGGGACACGGGAAGCGGGAGTCAACCACGCAGACAGTTGAGCGATCTGCTTCACAAACGGGATAAGCAGTACGCTGCACACCATGTTGAATATCGTATGCGCATTGGCGATTTGCCGCGGGAGTTCGCCCGATGTGTAGGCGACAATGCTGGTATATTGCTCAATAAAAGGAAGAAAAAGGCAAACGCCAAACACATTGATCAGGATCTGGGCGATCGAGGCTTGCCGCGCCGTACGTGACTGTCCGAAGGAAGCGACAAACCCGGTAATGCACGAGCCGATGTTTGCCCCGAGAATGATCCCGATCGCGCCTTCGAGTGTGATGGCACGGTTCATGCCCATCGCCACCGCCATACTGGTCACAGCCGTGCTGCTCTGGGTGATCGCGGTTACGATCAGACCCGCGAAGACACCGATGAAGGGGCGTTGGCCCATGGTCACCAGCAGCTTCGAGAACGAGGGGATCTTCATGAGGTGATCGAGGGAGGACGACATATAACTCATTCCCACGAAGATCAGCCCCAGCCCCATCATGATTTCGCCATATTTTTTCCAATCGCGGTGTTCAAAACACTCGATGAAGATAAACCCGAGGATCACAAACAATAACCGGAAGGCACCAATATCAAAAACAACGATCTGGGCGGTGATCGTTGTCCCGATCTCCTGCCCCAGCATGATGCCGATGGATTGCTGAACGGTCATCAGGTTGGCATTGATCAAACCGATCATGGTGACCATCAGCAGGCCGCTGCTTTGCAGGAAGGCGGTCGCCAAAGCGCCAAACCCGGCGCTCCGCAAGGGGCTTTCGGTGACTTTCCCTAGCCATAACTGGATCTTCTCTC
>JALHET010000015.1:0-14055 GCA_022839525.1 Lentisphaerota bacterium | reverse complement strand
GCCAAGCCCCCCAAAATCTGTAAAATCCCGATCATAATTTCTCCGCTCGAAAAAAGGCTCCCCCCCCCTCACACACAGGTGAAGGCACCTTCAGTCGTTGGCGTTTCGCGAAAAAAACAGCATATCCCGGTCACCGCACAAGAAGATGCTATACAACATCAACATACCCTCTAGGAACGGACTCGCCTTCTAAAAAGATAGGCGGACTTTATCATAGGAGGCACGCGTCCTTCAAGGCCGCTCAACCCGCCTCCGCAAAATTTCCGGTTGGAAACCATTCTGAACCCAACGGGACAAATTCATAGGGGATAGATCGTGCGCGCATGCCCCGCGCGGCTGGAATTCGCCGTTTGCCCCTTGTGCGGCAATGTGGTAACCTTTTCTTAAAAATTTTGTTAAGGGGATTCATGGAAGCGGTTGAAGCGTATACGTGCATGCTGACGATCCGGTTTTTTGAAGAGGCGGTCGAGCGCCTCTTCCGGGAGGGACGCATTATGGGCACGGCGCATACGTGTATCGGGCAAGAGGCTGTCGCCGTGGGGGTTGCCGCCGCGCTTGAGCCTCAGGACGCCATGACCACGACCCATCGCGGGCACGGCCACTTTCTCGCCCGCGGCGCGGAGACCGGACGGGTCATGGCTGAACTCTTTGGCCGCGAATCCGGTTATTCGCGCGGCCGCGGGGGAAGCCAGATGATGATGGATCCGTCCATTGGGTTTTACGGGGCGAACGGGATTACGGGGGGCAGCATCCCGTTCGCCACCGGGCTTGCGCTTGATGCCCAGATCAAGCGCTCGGGACGGGTTACGGCCTGTTTCTTTGGCGACGGGGCGTCCAATCAGGGCGTTTTTCACGAATCGCTCAACATCGCCGCGCTTTGGAAACTCCCCGTCCTCTATATCGTGGAGAACAACGGCTACGCCATGTCCACCGCTACCCGGAATGGGCTCGCCGACCCCCGCATCGCCGGCCGCGCCGCTGCCTACGGGATGCCCGGCAACACGGTCAATGGTAACGACTTCTTCGCGGTGCGCGAGGCGGCCGCGTCTTTCGCCGCCGCCGCCCGCGCGGGGCGCGGCCCGGCCTTGCTCGAATGCGTCACGTACCGGCTTTCCGGGCATTCGCGCGGCGACCCGCGTGTTTACCGCACGCGCGAGGAGGAGGCCTCTGCCTGGAAGAACGACCCGATTCTCTTGCTCGAACAGCGCCTGAAGAGCGAGGGCGTGCTGGATGACGCCGCCGTCGCAGCCCACCGGCAGGCCGCCCAAGCGGGCATCGTTGAGGCGATCCGCTTTTGTGAAACCTCCTTCCTTCCCGACCCGGCCTCCTTGCGCGATGCGCTCTTCGCCTAATCCTTATGGGCGCCCACAAGGGAGCCCCTGCAGCCCTTAAATTCTTATGAGAACCATCACCTTCACCCAAATCTTGCGCGAAACACTGGCCGCTGAACTGAGGCGCGACCCGTCCGTCTTCCTGATGGGCGAGGATCTCGGTGTTTACGGCGGCTCGTTCGGTGTCACCCGGGGGCTGATCGATGAGTTCGGCCCGGCCCGCATCCGCGACACGCCGATCTCCGAACAGGCGCTGGCCGGCATCGCCATTGGCGCGGCCGCCGCGGGCCAGCGTCCCGTGATCGAAATCATGTTCATGGACTTCATCACCCTTGCGGTGGACCAACTCGTCAACATGGCGGCCAAGCTCTATCCGATCTACGGGGTGCCCTGCCCGCTGGTGATCCGCACGCCGCCCGGCGGCGGGCGCGGCTATGGCGCGACGCACTCGCAGTCGCTCGAACGGCTGTTTACCGGGATACCCGGCCTCAAAATCGCCGCGCCCTCCAACGCGGCCGATGCCTCGGGGCTGCTCCAGACGGCGATCCGCGACAACAACCCCGTCCTCTTTCTCGAACACAAGCTTCTTTATCCCTTGCGCTTCGAGGTGCCCGACGGGCTGCCGTCGCCGATCCCCTTCGGGTTTGCCAAGCGGGTGCGCGAAGGCACCGATGTCACCATCGTGGCGTGGTCGCACATGACGCACCTCGCGCGCCAGGCTGCGGCCCATCTCGCGCAGGAGGGCATTGAGGCTGAGGTGGTGGATCTGCTCACCCTCTCCCCATTGGACATGGACACTGTCGTCGATTCGGCGAAGAACACCGGGCGCGTGATGATTGTGGAGGAAGGCCCGAAGACGGGTGGTTTCGCGGCTGAGATCGCTGCGCAAATCGTCGAACAGGCGTACGATTATCTCGAAAAACCGGTTCGCAGGCTGGCCTCCCCCGATTTCCCGATCCCCTCCGCCAAAAACCTCGAGGCGGCCTGTATCCCTGCGGTGCCGGATATCGTCGCATTTGCCCGCAGCATGGTTGACGCTTGATTGAGGTAAAAACTTCGTTTACAATGATAAACAAACGGTCTATGCCAGCAAAAAAAAGAAAACCGATTTCGTATAATGAACCGATTACGGTTCGTTTGAATGATTTTGTCAAGGATGACTTTGACAAAGCGATCATTTCGCACTGGCTACACGCTATTGGTACGCCAGCGGAAAAGTTTTACAAAAGAGAAGCTGTAAAACGGATGCCAGCAGACATATTCCATTCATACGTGCACGAAACCGGATATCTTCATGAGGAAGCACGGCCAATCACGTTTTTTCCGGAAGTCTTTGGTGTGCCGTTTCCGCCACCAGAACATCCGAAGTTCACATTCATTGACCTGTTTGCCGGTATCGGAGGTATTCGGCTCGGCTTCCAATCTCTTGGAGGAAAGTGCGTGTTTTCCTCAGAATGGGACAAAGGTGCAGCGGAAACGTATGAGGCAAACTTTGGCGAGACGCCATTCGGAGACATCACAAAGATTCCGGTTCAGTCCATTCCCGATTTCGATATTCTTCTTGCAGGATTCCCTTGCCAACCATTTTCAATTATCGGCGATAAGGAAGGCTTTGAACATGAAACACAGGGTACATTGTTTTTCAATATTGAAAAAATTTTGCGCGAAAAGAAGCCTCTCGCCTTTATGCTAGAAAATGTCAGGAATTTGACTGCCCACGATAAGGGAAAGACACTAAAAGTCATTTTGTGCCACTTGAAAGAAGCTGGGTATCATGTTTTTCACAAAGTTCTGAACGCGCTTGATTACGGTGTTCCGCAAAAGAGAGAACGTATTATTATTTGCGGTTTTCGCGAACCGATTAAATTTGAATTTCCCTCGCCGATTCCACCAGACAAAAGGCTAACGCTTAAAGATGTCCTTGAAAAGGAAGAGGCGATAAATAAGCGGTTGTATGTCCGTAAGGAAATTCGTGATAGTCGGCTAAAGCGACTTAAAACGGTAAATTTTCCGAAGCCGTATCTTTCACATGAAAATGTGGCGGGGTCAATTACCCCACATTCCTATTCCTGTGCACTACGTGCTGGTGCTTCTGCAAACTACATCTTGGTTAACGACGAACGTCGTCCAACGGAACGCGAACTTTTGCGCATACAAGGGTTCCCCGACGATTTCAAAATAGTAGTCAATTACAGTCAAATCAAACGTCAGACAGGAAACAGCGTTGCTGTTCCTATGATTAAGGCCGTTGCGGAAAAAATGATCCACTCGCTCTTTGGAGACAAAACTCATGGATAACAACCTGCACCCCCGCTTGCGGACTGTAGACAAAACGCAACCGCTGTATCGACTGAACCATTTCCCTGAAGCGTTCCCTTATGCATTGGGTCGCGAACTCATTTATCTTCTCGCGACTCGCGGTGAAAATGCGCGACTGGAAGGAACCGATTGGGAGGAAATATTTGCTCGTTGTGTCGGTGCAAAATGGACACCATCAAATGTCGGATTGGACGACATCACTCATCAAGGGATGGCGTGGGGTGCAAAAACGGTTAAAAACAAAAAGCCTTTCACTGCCAGAAGTGTCCGCCTCATTTCGGGTAGAAACTCTACCATTTATTCATTTGGGGATGAAGACATCAAAAACCAAAGTCCTGAGCAGTTGGGGGAAAAAATTTTGAGCATTTGGAATCAACGCGTCACGGCTGTCAGGAAGAAATTTCCGATTCTACGAACGGTTGTTTTGCTTAAAGGAGAAGGGCTTACGGAGGTGTCGGTTTTCGAGACAGAAACCATTCTCTACCAAAAGGAAAATTATATATGGCAGTGGAATGATAATGATAATCTTGAAGGGTTGTTAAAAAACACAAACCGCCATGTGTTCACATGGCAACCTCATGGTTCCCAGTTTACCATTATTGAAGAAGTGCCAGACGAACGATTAAAACTGCGTATCCGCAAACCGTCGGTTTTGAATCAGGAGCAGGTTTTGAATGCTCTTTGTGTTGACGATTCCTGGATTGAAATTGTGAGGTGAACGCTTGTAAAAAAAAGACTGTGCCCACTTGAGGGTGAACCTTGGGCGTCCGAACTTAAGTCTCCCATGCTCTACTCTCTCATCACGCTCTCGTACAACAAGCTGGCCTGCACGCGGCGCTGCCTTTCCGCGCTGCTCACGGATTCCGTGGCGGACGCGCCGTGGGAGATGGTCGTGGTGGACAACGGCTCCACGGACGGCAGCGGCGAGTGGTGCGACACGGAACTGGTTGGGCTTGGCCGCGCGCGCGGGGTGCCGGTGACCGTGCTGCATAACGCCGGCAACATCGGCTGCTCGTATTCCCGCAACCGCGCTATCGCCGTCGCACGCGGTGAATACCTCGTTTTTGTGGACAACGATGTCGCGCCCCGCACGCGGCGGTGGATGCCGGGATTGCGCGACGCGCTCGCCGCGCTTCCCGGGGCGGGCATGGCCGGTGCGAAACTCGTCTATCCCTGGCCGCCGTATGCGATCCAATGCGCGGGGGTCGGCATCTCACGACGGGGGCATGTCTGTTTTCTTGGGCGGGGCGAGTCGCGGGAGGACGCGCGTTACACGGTGCGGCGTGAAGTGCAGTGCCTGATCAGCGCCTGCCTGATGATTCCGGCGGCGCTCATCCGGAAACACGGCGGGTTTGACGAGGCGTTCCATCCTGTGCAGTTCGAGGATTTCGATCTCGTCTACCGTCTGCGCGAGGCGGGACATCTGGCGGTTTATGCGCCTGAGGTGGAGATGTACCACTTCGAGAGCGTCACCACGCAGGGTACACCCACGGTGCGTAATGCGGCGGTGGTGGTGCGCAACGGGCTGCTTTTCCAGAAGCGCTGGCGCCACCTGTTCGGGCAGGAGGACGGCCCCTCAGAAGAGGCCTGCCGCTGGCGCAAGATCGAGCCGGTTCCCTTTGACGCCATCGGTCGCCTGCCGCTGCTCTAAACCTAGAAACAGCAGGTGATTCACCGCAGAGAGCACGGGGCGGGACGCTTTTTCTCCAACCGCTTCCTTGTTTCCGGTGTTCTTTATGGGTGGTTTTTGGGATACGTGCCGGATCGCGAAAATACGGACAACGAAAACCGTTGACCAAACCAGAAAAAGCGGGTTTACTACGCGTACGGAAGGAACCTCAGTATGCAAAAATACGTGTGCAGTGTGTGCGGCTATGTGTACGACCCCGAAGTCGGCGACCCCGCCAACGGCATTTCCGCAGGCACGCCCTTCGCGGCGGTGCCGGAAGACTGGTGCTGTCCAGAGTGCGGAGTGGGCAAAGACCAGTTCACGCCCGCGGGGTAGCCGCGTGGGTCACCCTGCGGTCGGCTCGAACGGCTTGACCGTATCGCTCACGAGGGCAGAAGCTCCGGGCGGATGGTTTCGCTTCGTTACCCTTTGCGCGTGGTGGGGTGATAACGCCGCGTCAATCCGGCGCGGAACTGGCGGTTTTCCTGCCGTTCCTACTCGAACCGTTTTTTCGTCAGCCGCTCGTAGGCGTCGACATATTTCGCGCGGGTTTTGGCCACGACCTCGTCCGGCAGTGTGGGCGCGGGCGGCTGGCGGTTGAACGCCACGCTGTCCAGCCAGTCTCGCACATACTGCTTGTCGAGGCTCGGCGGGTTGCTGCCGACCCGGTAGCTCGTCTGCGGCCAGAAGCGGCTGGAATCCGGTGTCAACACTTCGTCCGCCAACACGAGGCGGCCCTCCGCGTCCTCGCCGAACTCGAATTTGGTGTCTGCGATGAGGATGCCGTTCGCTGCCGCGTAGTCCGCCGCACGCGCGTAACAGGCCATTGCCGTTTCCGCCAACGCCCGCGCTTTCTTTTCGCCCAGCGCGTCGGCCAGCTCCGCCGGTGTCACGGGCATGTCGTGCTCGCCCAACTCCGCCTTAGTGCTCGGCGTGAAAAGCACGGTGTCAAGTTTCGAGCCGTTCTGATACCCTTCGCGCAACGGCTGGCCGTTGACGGTGCGGCTTTGCCGGTACTCGTTCCACCCTGAGCCGGTCAGGTAACCGCGGACGATGCACTCGAACGGGATGATCGACACCTTTTTGACCAGCATCGACCGCCCCCGCAAATCCTCTCTGACCCCCTCCAGCACGGCCGGATACGCGTCCACATCCGCCGTGATCAGATGGTTGGGGATATCCTTCAGCATTCCGAACCAGAACACGCTCAGGCTGTTCAGGATGCGCCCCTTGTCGGGAATGCCGTTCGGCATGATGACATCGAAGGCGCTGATCCGGTCGGTGGCCACCAGCAACAGGCGGTCGCCCATGTCATACAGATCCCGCACTTTGCCGCGGCGCGGCGGGGGCAATCCGGGAATTGAACTCTCAATCAAAGCATGGTTTTTATCGTAAGTCATAGATACCCGCTGGTTAAATGGGACGTATTTTACAGAAAAACCGGCGGAAACACAGCACACTCTTGAAAAAAGTGGTTTGACGGTCGCGTGCGGTCACGCGCCGCGCGGCTGGCCGAACGATGAATGTTCGGCATTTACAGCAGTGGGAGTTTTTGGGTAAACTGCCCTCACTACAGTAAGTGAGAAAATCCGGATTTGAGTGCCGGTAGGGCAAATCATTAACCTGAAAGGATGAGGTCCCGATGCAAAAGGGTGTTTTTTCTAACGTGTTGGCCGGCGTGCTGGCCACCGGTGTTGGTGTGGGGCTGATGGGTTTTGCGGCAGGGTGCAAAACAGCAGAAGCGCAATCATCGTGCTGCGAGCGCGCGGCGCAGAAAGGGTGCAAGCGGGTGAACAACGTGGATTATTATAAAGACGGGAAGTTTGACAGTGTAAAGGCCAAGCAGGCTTATTTCGGGCTGATGGAGAAATTCAATGTGCCGGTCTATCCCGCGCTGAAGAAAGACGACGGGTTCTTTTGGGCGGTTGATTTTGCCAAGGGCGACTTTGCCTCGTTCGGCATGGGCGGCGTGATCTGGGTGAACGAGAAGGCCGAGGGGTATTTCGGCCACGACATCTATCTGCTGCCGTGCCAGAGCATTGCCGAACACCGCCATGTGCCCACGACGGACAAGGACGGTAAGGCCATACGCTGCAAGATCGAGAGCTGGCAAGTGCGGCACGGGTACGTGTACGGGTTCAGCGAGGTCGGCGAGCCCAACCTCGACAAGTATCCGGAAGCCAAAGCGATGCTTTCCAAGGTGCAGATCCCGCACCTCAGGAGCGTGCATGTGGAGCGGTGGGAGGCAGACGGCACGGTCCACAAGCTGGCGGCGCCCGAGACGTGGCACTTCATGATGGGCGGCAAGGAGGGCGCGATCGTGACCGAGTACGCGACTTACCATGACGGGACAGGCCTGCGCTTCTCGGTGCCGGGCGTCGGTTTTTAAGTTCAACGAAGGGAGAAAGAATATGACGTATCATCACACAGGAATTCCGGTTTTCGAGAAGATGGAAGGGATGGCGTATGTGGAGCCGCTGAAGGTGTGGATCACCGACGCGGGCGCGAGCCCTTACAAGGTCGAGTGGCTTTACTTCGAGCCGGATAGTCCCATGGCCGCCGCCATTCAGGACGAGACACATGTGGCCTATGTCGTCGAGAATATCGCCGAGGCCGTGAAGGGCAAGAGCGTCCTGTGGCCGGTCTGCGAGCCGATGCCCGGGCTGAAGATCGCGTTCATCTACGATCAGGGCATGCCGGTTGAACTGATGCAGGTGGGCTGAACAGTGGTTTGCGTGTAACCAAAGGATTCGTGTTATGCCGATGAAAAAGTTTATCAATGACCCCGCCGATTTGACCAGAGAGTTGCTGGAAGGGTTGGCGCTCTGCTACAGCGGTAAAGTCAAGATCGTGAGCGAGAAGATCGTGGTGCGCGCGACGCCGAAGGATCCGGACAACGTCGCGATTGTGACGCTCGGTGGCGCGGGGCATGAGCCTGCGCTGAGCGGTTTCGTGGGGGAGGGCTTGTTGGACGCGAGCGTGGTGGGCGATATCTTTGCCGCGCCGGGCGCCCCGAAGGTGCTGGAGGCACTCCGCATGTTCAAGCGTGACGCCGGTATCGTGCTGGTCACGCTCAACCACGCGGGCGACCGCATGAGCGCCAGCAAGGCGCTGCGCGACGCCCAGAAAGAGGGCATCAAAGTCCGCGAGATCGTCACGCACGAGGATATCTCGGCTGGCGTGGATACGCCGGAGGAAGACAAGCGCGGGCTGGCCGGTTGCATTCCCCTCTGCAAGGTTATCGGCGCGGCCGCCGAGGCGGGCAAGAGTCTGGATGAGGTCGCCGAAATCGGCGAGCGCTTCAACAAGCAGATGGCGACGTTGGCCGTGGCGATGTCCGGCTGCACGCATCCGCAGAACGGCGAGCCGATCACGGTGTTGCCCGACGACGAGATGGAGATCGGCATGGGCCAGCACGGCGAGGCCGGCGGCGGCCGCACCAAGATCCTCACCGCGGACGAGACCGCCGCGCGTATGATTGAGCCGCTCGTCCAAGCGACCGGCGTGAAGGCCGGCGACACGGCGCTGCTGCTCATCAACGGCACAGGGGCGACCACCCACATGGAGATGCTGATCGTCTACCGGAAGGCCGCCCAACTGCTGGCCGCCAAGGGCGTCAAGCTGGTCAGCGGAGGTTGCGGGGAATACCTGACGGTGCAGGAAATGGCCGGGTTCCAGATGATCCTCTGTAAGCTCGATGCGGATCACGCCGAGTACCTCAAGGCCAAGGCACGCGCACCGTACTGGACGGCGTAAAGGAACGCGGACAAAGGATTGCCCATGCTTTCGCTTTCGGAATTCAAAACGATGATTGCCGCCGCTGGCGTGGACATCCGGGCGGGGGAGAGGCGCTTCTCCGAACTGGATGCCGCGTCGGGGGGCGACGGGGATCACGGCACCGCGATCGTGACGGCCTTCAACGCGATGGCAAAAGCCAGCGGCGACGATTTCAAGGGGTACCTCAAAGCGCTGAGCGACGCCTTGCAGAACGAGGCCTGCGGCTCGACCAGCACGCTGTATGGGGCTTGGCTGCAGGGCATGAGCGATGCGGCGCCCGAAGGCGCGGCGGAACTCGATGCGGCGGCGCTGGCGAAGGTTTTCAATGGGGGCGTGGAGGAACTCGGGTTCACGACGCGGGCGCGCGTGGGTGACAAGACGCTGATGGATGCGCTGATCCCGGCGACGGAGGCAATGGTTTTGGCTCGGGGCGAAGGTGTCGGCGCGATGCTCCGGAAGGCCGCGGAAGCGGCCGAAAAGGGAGCCGAGGCCACCTGCGCGATGCGCGCCAGATTCGGCCGCGCCAAAAACCTCGGCGACCGTTCGGTCGGCCCACGCGACGCGGGGGCGGCCTCGATGGCTTGCATCTTCGCCGCGTTCGCGAAAACAGTGAAGTGAGACCGAAAGAGTTGATTCTCTCGAAAAAGGAAAACGATCATGGCTGATTTGGACGACATCCGCGACGGCAACAACTATGGTGTCGGTGTGGCGCAGAAGACCGAAGGTTTCTTTCTCAAGGGCTCGAACAATCTCGACTGGGGCATGAAAGACCGCCTCAGCCGTATCTTTAACCCCGCTACGGGCAAGACCGTGATGCTGGCTTTTGACCACGGCTTCATTATGGGGCCGACGTCGGGCGTGGAGCGCATCGACTTGGGCATTGTGCCGCTGATCGAGTATGCGGACTGTCTGATGTGCGCGCGCGGCGTGCTGCGTTCGCTGGTGCCTCCGACAAGCCGCAAGCCGATCTGTCTGCGCTCAGACGCCGGGACATCGATCCTGACAGAGCTCAACCACAACGTGGTCATCGACATTCAGGATGCGGTGAAGCTGAACGCGTCGGCGATCGCGGTGATGGTGGCGATCGGCGATCAGGGCGCGGAGGCGGAAACGGTTGCGAACCTTTATCAGGCGGTTGACGCGGGACAGGCGGCCGGCATCCCGGTGATGGGGGTAACGGCCGTGGGCAAGGACATGGCGCGCGATGCGCGTTACTTCGGGCTGGCCTCACGGATCTGCGCGGAGAACGGCGCGAACATCGTCAAGACCTACTATACCGACGGGTTCGAAAAGGTCGTCGCGTGTTGCCCGGTACCGATTGTGATTGCGGGCGGCAAGAAGCTGCCCGAGTTGGAGGCGTTGGAGCTGGCCTACAACGCGATCCAAAGCGGCGCGGCGGGCGTGGACATGGGGCGCAATGTCTTCCAGTCTGAGAAGCCCGTGGCGATGATTCAGGCGGTTTCGGCGGTGGTTCACAAGGACATGAAGCCAGCCGAGGCCTTCCAAATGTTCAACGACCTGTAGTAGGGGCAATCATCAGCTGGCCGGATCGACGCATGGTGGGAGATCGCCTGCGGGAATCGGACTTGCGGATGCTGGATCGTGATAACGACGATCGGTATCCTCCGTTGGCGCGCCTTTGTTAGGTATCTGTATTCGCACTGACAAAGGGTCAAGGTGTCTTCGGCGAACGGCTTTTGCCCGACTCTTTGGAAAAACAGAAAAGGAACAAATGAAAAACTCAACTTGTTGGCTGGCGTGCCTGTCATTTTTCCCGTTGTTGGCGGGAGCGTCTCTCAGCGTAGAGACGCTGTCGCCGAACTTGACGCGAGTTCGCGAGGAGGGTGCGGCCGAAGGGGGGCTCGTCCGTTATGGTATCTTGAAAGGCGGAAAGCCGACGGCCGTTTCCAGAGCCGTTGGCTCGACCGTGTCGCTGGCAGGGGAAAACGTAACGGTCGAGAAGGTCGGGGATGGTTATCGGTTGCGCTTCCCCCTCGTTGCGGGCGAGCTTGTCTACGGCCTTGGCGACGTGAGCCGTGCGAACATCCAGAGGCGGCCGGGCAAATACGAAATCTACGTAAAGAACGTCCACAGCTATATCCCAATACCGATGTTCCTGACCTCGAAGGGGCGGGGGGTGCTTGTCAACACGACATGGCGGAACACGATTGACGTTGGTGCGACGGATACGAATGCTGTCGTCTGTACAGCGAAGAAAAGCCCAATCGACTTTTACGTCTTCACGGGACGGGACTATCGTGAGCTGCTGGACGTTTACACGCAACTGACGGGACGCCCGGCGCTTTTGCCGGTCTTCGGCTACGGGTTCACCTATGTCTGCAACCAGTGGATCGACCAGTTCAACCTGATGCGCGAGGCACAGGACTTCCGCGACCGTGACCTGCCATGCGATGTCATCGGCCTTGAGCCGGGCTGGATGGACAAGTTCTATGACTTCCGGACGGATAAGGTCTGGGATCCCGGCCGGTTCTATTTCCCCTACTGGTGTCCGAAGAGCCGCCACACCTTCATCGCGGCACTCGGGCGGATGGGCTTCAAGCTTTCGCTCTGGCTGTGCTGCAACTATGACCTGTTCCGCTACGAGGAGGAGTTGGTCGGCGGCACCGTGGTCGAACCGCCGAAGGCCGCCGGTGCGGAAGGAAAACTTGCCGAGGACGGCACGTTCCATGACGAGAACATCGAAAAGACGGGCGTGAAGATCAACGATCCGCGGTACAGTAACCGCCGTCGCATCTACCCGAAGAAGGAGGTTCCGGAGGGGCGGGAGCCGTGGTTCAAGCACCTCGAGTTCTTTGTCGATCAGGGTGCCCGCTGCTTCAAGCTGGACGGTTCCTGTCAGGTGACGGAATGGAACGGCGTGCCGAACCGCGTCTGGGCGAACGGTATGGACAACGAAGAGGCGCACAACCTCTATCCGCTCGTCTACGCGAAGCAGATGGCGCAGGGCTACGAACAGCATACGAAGAAGCGCGCGATGGTCTATTCCGCGGGTGGCTATGCGGGCGTGCAGCAGTATGTGGCGACGTGGGCCGGCGACACGGGCGGAGGCTCACAGAGTCTCGTCTCGGTTCTCAACCTGGCGGCTTCCGGACACTCGAACCAGAGCTGCGACATGGACGTCTACCGGCCGAATTCCAAGGGCGCCAACCTGCCGTGGGTCGTGCATGCGCAGGGCCTTCATTTCGGGATGCTCCAGCCATGGAGCCAGCAGAACAACTGGGACTACTGGGAGCAGCCGTGGTACCAGCCCAAGGAGGATCTCGACATCTTCCGAAACTATCTGCAGTTGCGTTATCGGCTCCTGCCGTATATCTATGGTGCGGCTGCAACGGCCGCGCGGACCGGCTGGCCGATGGCGCGTCCCTTGGTCTTCATGCATCCGGATGTCGCGGATTACGCCGAAATGTCGTCGACGTATTATCTAGGTGACGATCTGATTGTCTCGTGCTTTTCCGGGACAACAACGCTGCCGAAGGGGCTGTGGTATGACTGGTGGACGGGACGAAAGGTCGAGGGCGGCCGGGAAGTTCCGGTCATGCGCACGCGTTCTGTGGGCGGCGGCCTGTATGTGAAGGCGGGGGCGATCATCCCGATGTTGCCCAGTGGCGTTCAACACGTCGAGAAGGGCTGGCACGGGACCGTCGAGCTGCACGTCTGGACGGATGCGGATGGCGCAGGCGAGTGGTATGAGGACGACGGCGATTCTCTCGCCTATCGGCAGGGTGCCTATACGGTGACACCGCTTGTTTTCTCGAACGGTGTGCTGAGGGTCGGCGCGCGCCGCGGAACGTTCGCCGGGATGCCTCAGACGCGGCATGTGCGTGTCGTTTGCCATGATGCGTCGGGCGAGAAGGTCGTCGCAGAGCGAGACGTAGGTGCGGATGGCGCCGTGATTCCCTTTGAGAGCGACGGCTCGCATGTCCTTCAGGCGGGCGAGCGCCACGGCACGCTTGTCAAAATCGAAACGCTTCCGGTCGCCTGTACGCCCGTCGCGGCCGTCCCAGGCGAATCACCGTCGCTCCTGCCGGCGGGCCGGTCGTTTCGCTTGGTCTGGAATGACGAGTTCAACGGCACGGCACTCGACGAATCGAAATGGTCGTATCGCACGAACTTCTGGGGGCAGCGCTTTCCGGCCTTTGCCGCGCCCGAGGACGGATGCGTCGAGGTCGCTAACGGCGTCGTGAACCTGAAGGTGAAGAAACTGCCGAACGGGCAGTTCGTCTCGCCGCAACTGCAGACGGGCGAGCTCATGTGGGACATTCCGCATATGGAGCATCGCACAGGATTCTGGCCCCTGCCGAAGCGCAAGAAGGCGAAGTTCCTCCATCGCTACGGCTATTATGAGTGCCGTTGTCGCCTCCAGCGCAAGCCGGGCTGGTGGAGCGCCTTCTGGATGCAGTCCGAGACACAGGGCGTCTGCCTGGATCCGAAGCGGGTCGGCATCGAACACGACATCATGGAGTCGTTCGCCCCCGGGTGCGTCGGTCGGCACATGTTTCACATGAACGGATATGGAGCCGACTACTACGGCTATTGCACGCCGCGTGGCGGTGGGGGCAATGCGGCGAAGGGCATTCCCATCCATTCACTCGATCTTTCGACGGATGAGTTCCACACGTTCGGGCTTCTCTGGGAGCCCGACGGTTACACCGTCTTCGTCGACGGCCGACGTGACGGCGAGAAGGTCGGGGGCCGTCCGGACGAGCCCGTGAGCGCTGTCGAGGAGTTCCTGCTCATCTCCACGGAATGCCAGTGGTACCGTCAGAACCGGATGACCGGTCGTCCCGTTGCCGCGCTTGAAGAGGCCGTGCGGGCTGGAGACGCCTTTACCGTTGACTTTGTGCGTGTCTTTGACTTGGTTGAAGCGGATGTGAAACAACACAAGGAATAATCCCCAAAAAAAGTTTTGCGGTGCATTGACATCCGGATGGGTATCCG
>JALHET010000233.1 GCA_022839525.1 Lentisphaerota bacterium | reverse complement strand
CCCCACTCAAAAGGAAAGGCTTTCTCAATGAACACGCGGCGTCATTTTCTGGGCGGCCTCTCCGCCGCCCTTGCTTCAATTCCCGCACAAGGCACGACCCTTCCCGGAGCGCCGTCCGGGGCTTCCGCCTTCCAGCTCGGCTGTTACACCCGTCCGTGGGGCGCATACGATTACCGTGTGGCACTCGACGCGATCGCCGCGGCCGGCTTCAAGTACGCGGGTCTCATGACCACCAAGAGCACGAACAACCTCATCGTCAGCGTGGACTCTACGACGGAAGAGGCCGAAGCGGTCGGGACGGAACTCAAGCAGCGGGGCCTCGGTGCGCTTTCGCTCTGGGGCGGGAGCTTTCCGCTCGGCACCCCGGACGGCCTCAAGCGCCTGATCGACAACTGCGCCGCGTGCGGCTGCCCCAGCCTTCTGCTCGGCGGCACCGACGAAAAAAAGGAGGAAGCCTACTACAAAATCGTGGCCAACTGCTGCGACCACGCCGCAGGGAAGAATGTCGTCATGTGCCTCAAGACGCACGGCGGCAACAACGCGAGCGGCTCCCAATGCCGGCGAATCATCGACCAGGTCAACCACAAGAGCCTCCGCCTTTGGTATGACCCCGGCAACGTCTTCTACTACTCGGGCGGCGCCTTCGACCCCGTCAATGACGTCGCCGCAGTCGACGGCGTGGTGGCCGGCATGAGCGTGAAAGATTTCCGCCCACCCAAGGAGGTCGCCCTTACGCCCGGCACGGGGATCGTCGATTTCGTCAGCGTGCTCGCCCGCCTCAAAAAAGGCGGTTTCACCCGCGGTCCTCTGGTGGTCGAGTGCCTCTCCGCCGGCGACCTGCCGCACCTCGCCGCCGAAGCGGTCAAGGCCCGCACATTTCTCACGGCTCTCACTGCTTGACAACCCCCGTGACCACCGGCTTTTTCATCATTCCGTTGCGAGAATTCGGTACCGTTCCCGCAACACGATCAACGCCTTGCGAAAAAGGCTTTCTACCGAGGTAACGCCATGGCTCTCTACGAATACGCACACGACCTGGACACACCTGTCCACCCGGCCAGCGCCCCAGACTACATGCCCGCCGAGCAACTGCGCGCGCTTCAGCTCCATCGCCTGCAGGGGCTCGTCCGGCGCGTTTACGACAACGTCCCGCTCACGCGCAAACGCATGGACGAGCGCGGTGTGCGCCCGGAACATATCAAGACCCTCAAGGACATCGCCCTGCTGCCCTTCATGATGAAGACCGATTTGCGCAGCGAGTACCCGTTCGGCCTCTTCGCCAGCCCGATGAACGACATCGTGCGGTTCCATTGCTCCAGCGGCACCACCGGCAAGCCCATCGTGATCGGCAACACCCAGAACGATATTCTGGTTTGGCAGAACGGGTGCATGCGGGCGCTCGCCATGTGCGGCGTGCGAAGCTCAGACGTGATGCAGGTGGCCTACGGCTACGGTCTCTTCACCGGCGGGCTGGGTCTGCACTACGGCGGCGAAGGCCTCGGTTGCGCTGTGCTGCCCATCTCCGGCGGCAACACCGACCGCCAGCTCATGCTGATGCAGGATATGGGCGTCACGGTCATCGCCTGCACGCCGAGCTACTTCCTGCACCTGATCGACGAGGGCATGAAGAAAGGCGTCGACTTCAAAAAGGACATGAAGCTGAAACATGGCGTTTTCGGCGCGGAGCCTTGGACCGAAGGGATGCGGGACAAGATCGAGACCCTGACCGGCATCACGGCGCACGACATCTACGGCCTCACCGAAATCTCCGGGCCGGGCGTCGCCAACGACTGTTCGCACCGCCGCGGCCTGCATGTCTTTGAAGACCATTTCTATCCCGAGATTGTTGATCCCGACACGCTCGATCCGCTGCCGGACGGGGAACGGGGCGAACTGGTCTTCACCACCCTCACCCGCACCGGCACCCCCATGTTGCGTTACCGCACGCGCGATCTTTCGCGCATCCATACCGAACCATGTCCCTGCGGCCGGACCATCCGCGCCATCGAGCGTATCAGCGCCCGCAGTGACGATATGCTCATCATCCGCGGCGTCAACGTCTTCCCGTCCCAGATTGAGGCCGGGCTCATGTCGGTCGATTCGGTTCTTCCCCATTACCACATCATCGTGGACAGGGATGGCGGTCTCGACACTCTGGAAATCAAGGTGGAGGTCACCCATGAGACCTTCAGCGACGACATCAAAACGCTGGAGAGGTTGCGCCAACGCATCAGCCAAGCCGTCCAGCGCATCATCAACATCAGCGCAAAAGTCACGCTCGCCGAGCCGCACACGTTGCCGCGCAGCGAGGGCAAGATCAAGCGGGTGACTGACCTCAGGAAGAACGTGTAACCGACGAAAGGACACGCACAATGAAAATACATCAGATTTCCCTGTTCCTTGAGAACAAGCCCGGTCATCTGAACGCGATCTGCCGCACGTTGGCCGAAGCGGGCATCAACATCGTAACGCTCTCCCTTGCCGACACCCAGCAGTTCGGCATCGTCCGCCTCATCGTCGAGGAGTGGCAGAAGGCGAAAGAGGTTCTCGAAAAGGCCGGCTATGTGGTCAATGTGCGTGAAGTGGTCGCCGCTGCCGTGGCCGACAAGCCGGGCGGCATGGCTGAGATTCTCGACATTATCGGAAAGGCCGGCGTGAACATCGAATACATGTATGCCTTCGCCTTCCGTCACGGATCGGAAGCGGTGCTGGTTTTCCGTTTCGACAATGCGGACCGAGCCATAGACGTGCTGAAAGCCTCGGGGCATGACGTCTTCGACGCCGTCACCCTTTTCACCCAGAAAAAATAAGGGCTGGACGCCACCCCCTGTTTGCTATCGCTCTTGCCGGTCCTCAAGGGTGCCTCTGGTGTGACGGGCGGCGGGAAGAGACGGGGCAGAATCGAGGCGCAAAGTTCCCCGCCGCCACGGATTTCGGATCCGGGGGGAGGAGGTTGCAGGTTGCGGGTTACAGGTTGTGGGTTGAGAGGTTACAGGGCGCGGTCAGGATCATTTGCCAAAAACGGCCTTCAAAATGTTTTTAATGAACGCCAGTTCAAAAGGTTTGCTCAAAAAGGCCAAGACACCGTTTGCGGTGGCGTACTCCGAAATCTCATTGGAGGGGGCTCCGGAAATCAGCACGACCGGTCGCCCCGCCGCTTTGGCGCAGAGCTGGCGGATCCATTCGCACGGTTCGGGTGTGTCGGGGAGGAGGATGTCCGCGATAATCAGGTGGATTTCCTCGCTGTCGAGCTTTGCGAACGTTTCTGAGGCGTTTAACGCGGTGACTGTCTGATGCCCCAGGCGGGCGATGAGTTTTGCCAGACAAGCCCCGATTGCGGCTTCATCGTCAACGATCAGCACATTGCCCATGGAAAAATCCTTTTTGTGGGAAAGACCCCGCCCTAACAGCAGGACGTCAGATTGGGGCGGGGCATTGGATCCGGATTACGCTGTTGACGTTGCCATTTTGATCGGTCACCCGGTCAGGACATTTTTTGTCCTCTTGCCACACGCCGTCCACCACGAACTTATACTCGTACGTCCCTTCCTTGAGCAGAAGGTACGCCCTGAAGGCGCATATGTCCGGCCGGTATTCCAGCGGATGTGAGGTCGGGTTCCAGTTGTTGAAAGTCCCGGCAATATAAACCTTGCTGTCGCGAGGAGCGTGTATCTCGAACCGGACGGCCTTTTCTTTTCTACGGGACATGATTTCCATCAGGTCGGAGATCTGCTGGGTTCTGGTAAGGGGGTTTTTCCCGGAAAGGCATGCGGCATCAGTTGCAGGTGACTTAATGGGATGTTGTTTTTTCATAATGCCTCCTTCCGTGTGGCAACTCAAAGTCTCATTTC
>JALHET010000232.1 GCA_022839525.1 Lentisphaerota bacterium | reverse complement strand
CGTGAAGCTTGTCCACGATTTTCTTGAACGACTGCCATCCTTCCGGGAACCTTTCCTTGTCCATTTCGAAGCTGCCGAACAGGAAAAAGTTCTTGCCGCCGCCATGGTTGTCGATCTGGTTGAAACCGATGCGTTTGCAGTCCGTGATCCACTGGTCTACGGTCTGCTCCGTCAGGGTTCCAAAATTCATAAGATAGGAGCCGTACCCCTCCTTTGCGGTGAGCGCCCAAGCGCCGCCCTGGTCACTGAAGGGGATCTCCGGAGCGGCCTTCGTCAGAACGTCGCGGATGACCGGAAGGATGCGGTTCTGCGGGACCCCGATGAACGCCGCCTTCGCCCCGTTGAGACCGAATTTCTTATAACAGGTCGCCCAAAGTTCGGTCTGCAGGGCAGGGAGCTGGTGAACGTGCGTAAAGAGGTTCAGCTTGAGCGCGCAGGCCGCAAAAGGTTCCCAGGGCATGGCCGTCAGGCTCAGGGGGATGTTCAGGAATGTCAGCGATTCGGGATCCCCGGATACGGCCTGCACCTCGTAGACAACCCGCCCCTCCTGGCTCAACACGTTCACTGCGGCAGACAGATCCGCCTGAGCGAATTGGATGGTGAGGAGAGTGTCCCGCATGGAAACTGCGGAGGGGTAAAAGGTTTTCCCATCCTTTTTCGCATAGGCGCAGTACGAATCCCCGCTTTTAAGGTAGTCGTTCCCTGAAGCCTTGTCGACAAAACGGACGTTCTGGCCCTTGGCCGTGATTTCATAGGAAAAGGTGTCGCATTCGATGGTCACGTTTCCGTCCGGTTTAGTCTTCGCGGCCATGGCGGAAACGTCCGCCGGAAGGAACAGCATGGGTACGGCAAACGCCATGACCGAGATACGCGCCCCGGCTGAAAAAAAGTGTTTTTCCCTCTTCGTCCTGTTGGTTCTCATACCCGGTTTTCCCCCCTTTTTTAGCTTGCCGGTAACTTGGACGTTGAGCGTTTGAACTCTCAGCCCTCAACGTTCAAGTCGCACTTTGAGAAGTTACCCTCTCCCTTCGTTTGTTCTTGCTCTGTAGGCGATCAACTTTTCCATTATGCAGGGGAAGGCGGAAAGCCGTCAACCTTAAACCGGTATCGGTATCGCTATCGGGTTCGAAACCGGTTGTCGCGTCCACGAAGCGGTTCGCGATGGCGGGTGTAAAGGTGGCGGCGATCCCGGTCCCGATGGCGATAGCGACGGCGCCGCACGGGAACCCTGAAACGCATGATCCTCGCATACCCCGTACACGCCCCTCCTCCCGTCAGCGTGGGGCAAGAACTCGAGATGGCGGGGTTGCCGATGGAACTGAACCCGCCTCAGTTTTATCTCGCGTGGGAACGGCCGGGCGGTGCGGCCCCGCTCATTTTGCCGCACGGGTCGCGGCGACGAGGGCGCATGCGTCCCGGCAACGCTGGGCGATCTCGTCCCACCGGCCTGCGGCCATGTCCTCTTTTTTGGCGATCCACGTGCCGCCGGCGGCGGCCACGGTGTCGATTTTCAGGTAGGCCCCCAAATTGGAGGGCGAGACGCCGCCCGTGGGCATGAAGCGCACGCCGGTGTGCCGGTAGGGCGCGGAAAGGGCGGACAGCAGCGCGGTGCCGCCGAGCGCTTCGGCCGGGAAGAACTTCAGCAGCGTGCAGCCGAGTTCCAGCCCGGCCTCGATGTCCGACGGGTTGGCGATGCCCGGGACAAAGGGGAGGCCGAGGTCTTGCGCGGCTTGGACAACACGCGGGTTGAGGCCGGGGGCGACCGCAAAACGCGCGCCCGCCTCCGCGGCGGTCTTCACGGTCCCGGGCGAGAGCACGGTGCCCGCGCCGACGGTCAGGGCGGGGCGTTCTTTGGCGAGGAGGCGGATGACCGCCTCTGCGGCGGCGGTGCGGAACGTGATCTCGACGACCGGCAAGCCCCCTGCCAGCAGCGCGTCCGCGAGCGGCAGGGCGTGGGCGACGGAATCGATGGCAATCACAGGGACAACGCCGATTTCGGCGACACGGTCCAGCATGGTCGGCATGGCAAGCTCCTTTACGGGTGAATGAGATCTGGAATTGTCGCGGCCGGACACACGGTTGTCAATTCAGGACTGAAAAGCATCCATTTCTTCTGGATAAAGGCATCCATCTATGAAAGGTTTCTAAGGGATGCGCCTATTATAAGCAGTGACGGGGTGAGTCAGCATACGGCGGGCGGTTAGGTTGCATCAATGCGTAATATCGTTCATTACAAGTCGTATATTGGCGTAATATTGGCTATTGCAAAAGTGATATTGGGTATGTTAAGCTTTTGAACATGAAAAACCGTAACATCAAAGCCGCGTTGTCAAGACGGTTGGCCGGCCCTTTGGGTAATGTTGTCTTGGTCATGGGGGCCCGGCAAACCGGCAAGACAACCCTACTGCGGCACCTGTGTCCCGATTACGCCTATGTTTCTTTTGATGATCCGGTTGTTCGTCCGCAGCTGTTGAGCATGTCAGCGGTCGACTGGCTGGCCTCATACCGCAGAGTGATTCTGGATGAGGTTCAGAAGGCGCCGGTCATGTTTGACACGGTTAAAGCCATGGTGGACATGCGGCCTGATTGCCGGGTGGTTTTATCAGGCTCCAGCCAGATCATGCTGATGGAGCGTGTCAAAGAGTCGTTGGCTGGCCGTGTCTCCATTTTCGAAATGTACCCCCTGACCCTGCCGGAAATGAGCACCGAAGGATGGGACGATCCTTTGCGCGGTTCCCGGCTGTGCCGTTTCCTGACGGACAACAGCCGCGACCCCCGTGTCTTTTCCGGCATTCCGCAGGCGGATGAGGGATACGCAAAGCAAAAGAGGATCTGGGAACGCTACCTGAATGTGGGGGCCATGCCGTTGGTTTGGAAGGAGCCTTTCTCCGGAAATGAGGAAGATTGTGTTGTTTGGCTGCATGATTACGTCCGCACGTATTTGCAGCGTGATCTGCGGGATCTGGTGATGCTGCGGGAACTCGAGCCTTTCGTGTTGGCGCAGAAATCTGTAGCGGCGCGAACGGCCGGGGTTCTCAATGCGGCCAATCTTGCCAGGGACGCGCAAATATCCCCGTCATCCGCCAGAAGATTCCTCACTTATCTCGAAATCAGCTACCAGATTATTCAGCTTAGACCCTGGTTCGGGAACCAGTCAAAACGGCTCGTGAAATCGCCGAAACTTCACATGCTCGACCCAGGGGTTATGCGGGCGATCTTAGGCAAGCGGGAAGAGCTTTCCGGAGCCGAGTTTGAGAGTGCGGTTGTGGCGGAGATCGTCAAACAACTCAAGAGTCTGGACATCCCTGCGGCGCCCTGTTTCCTGCGTACCCACGACGGTTTGGAACTGGATCTTCTGCTTGAGTTGGAAGACGGGTTCATCCCTGTCGAAATCAAGCGGTCTGACCATATCACGCGGCATGACGCGCGTCATTTGTTCGGTGTCCAAGCGATACTGGACAAACCCGTTATTATGGGCTTGCTGCTTTCAAACGACCCCCGGGTACAGGCTTTCTCTGACAAGGTGATGGCGCTGCCCGTGGCTTGGGCACTGGGGTGATCACTTGGGCGGCGTTATCCCCGCTCATTAATTTTTTCTTTCGATGGAACGAAACCGGCCTGTGCTACCGCACGCTGAAGACGGTGCCGGACTGGTCGTGCAGGACTGTCAGGATGCCCTTGCCTTCGAAATACGCATTGTCCCTGTGGATCGCTCCGCTTTCTGTCGAGCCGTAAGTGCCGGCGCGCCGCATCCTGCCGTCGATGAAAAGCCAGCCGACCGTTTCGTTCACGCCGGCCAGCAGATTCACCTTGGCGCCGTCGTCCGCGATCTTCAGCGCCGCCGCATCGGAGATGCCGGAGGAGGTG
>JALHET010000669.1:444-1087 GCA_022839525.1 Lentisphaerota bacterium | reverse complement strand
CACCATGATCCTCCGTCGCTATGAGGTCCGCACATAGCACCGTCTCAGGATCGTCCGGGTTGCGCTTCATATAGAAGGCCTTCACCGCGCGGGGATAGTTGCAGACGAAGACGGGTCTGTCGAACTCCGCACCGAGGATCGTCTCCTCCGGCGCGCCCAGATCCTCGCCGAACTGGATGTCCGAGCCCTTCTTCTGCAGCAGCTTCACGGCATCGCGGTAGAGCAGGCGCTCGAAACGGCCCTCGGCGGCACGCTCCAGAGGGGCGAGATCGCGACCGACCTCAGCAAGGGCATCGCCGCACTGTTCCAGGCACCAGCGGACAACGTACACGACCATGTCCTCCTGGAGCTGAAGCGACTCGTCATGGCTGCAGTAAGCCATCTCGGCCTCAAGCATCCAGAACTCCGTGAGGTGCTTGCGGGTCTTCGACTTCTCGGCACGGAAGGTGGGGCCGAAGCAGAAAGTGTTCCGATGGGCCATGATGGCCGCTTCCTGGTAGAGCTGCCCCGTCTGCGCCAGGTACGCGCTGCCCAGATCAAAGTACTCCAGTTCGAAGAGCGATCCAGCGCTCTCGCCGATGGCCCCAGTGAGGATGGGGGAGTCGAAGCACACGAAGCCGCGGTCATAGTAGAACTTCCGGAG
>JALHET010000669.1:0-437 GCA_022839525.1 Lentisphaerota bacterium | reverse complement strand
CGGATCAGATGCCACTGACGCTGGCTGCGGAGCCACAGATGGCGGTTCCGCATGAGGAAGTCGACACCATGCTCCTTGGGCGTGATGGGGTAGTCGTCCGCAGGCACCTGCACGAGGCGAACGGAGCCAACCGCAAGCTCGACCCCACCCGGCGCGTGGTGCTCCTCGTCCACGGGGTTCACCACCCCGGTCACCTCGAGCGAGGTCTCCTGTGTGGCTTGGTCAGCCGCGTTCCACGCGGCCTCGTCGAGGTCTGGCCGGAAGCACACCGCCTGACAGAGACCGGTGCCATCGCGAAGGATCAGGAACCGGAGTTTCTTGTGTCCGCGCTTGTTGTAGAGCCACCCGCGTAGGGTGACCTCTTGGCCTATGTGTTGGGGCAGGTCCTTGATGAGAACATACACGTCCGGTTCGTCCTTTCGGCGACAGACTCGCCT
>JALHET010000231.1 GCA_022839525.1 Lentisphaerota bacterium | reverse complement strand
AGCAGGAAACGGATGTCTGACGCATGGTTGTTTTAGGGATCGAGACCTCGTGTGACGAGACGGCGGCGGCGGTGGTCGAGGACGGGCGTTCCGTACGGTCGAGCGTGGTGTACAGTCAGGTGCCGCTGCACCAGCCGTACGGCGGCGTGGTGCCGGAGATCGCGTCGCGGAGCCATGTGGAGAAGATCGGCGGCGTGGTGCGGGATGCGTTGCGCGAGGCGTTCGCGCCCGGCGGCGGGGCGGCGGCGGACACGGCGCTTGAGCCGGGGGTTTGGGACAGGATTGACGCGGTCGCGGTGACGTACGGGCCGGGGTTGGCGAGTTCGCTGATCGTGGGGCTCTCCGCGGCCAAGGGGCTGGCGTTGAGTTTGGGCAAGCCGCTGATCGGGATCAACCACATCGAGGCGCACGTCCACTCCGTTTTTCTGACTCCGGGGGCGCCGGACCCGCGCGAGACGGGGCCGCTGTTGGCGCTGGTGGTTTCGGGGGGGCACTCGTGTTGGATCGACGTGCCGGAGCCGGGCACATACCGGATTATCGGGCAGACGCTGGACGACGCGGCGGGCGAAGCGTTCGACAAGGCCGCCAAGCTTCTGGGTCTCGGATATCCGGGCGGCCCGGTGATCGACCGCGTGGCGCGACAGGCGGCGCGGCGCGACGCGGTGGCGTTTCCCACGGGGAGTCCTCGCACGGGCAACCGGGCGCTGGGCGGGTTGCGGGCGGATCTGTGCGTGAGCTTCAGCGGCTTGAAAACGGCCCTGATGTATCACCTCCGCGATCAGCCGCCGCGCGACGCGGGGCAGGTCGCGGAGATCGCGGCGGCCTATCAGGAGGCGATCGTCGGCGCATTGTCCGGGCGTTGCGAGCGGGCGTTGCGGGGGGGGCGCTACCGGGCGCTGGCTGTCGGCGGCGGGGTTTCGCTCAACCGGAGGCTGCGCGAGCGGCTGGAGCAGGTGGCGTCCGGGGCTGGCGTGCGGCTGCTGCTGGCTGAGCCGCGTTTCTGCGGCGACAATGCGGCGATGATTGCAGGGCTTGCCGGGATGGGCGGGGGCGTGCGCGGCGCGGCGGCGTTGCGGCTCGATGTGGTGCCTGCCCTGGAGGCGGGCGAATAGGTTGGAGGGGACGATGAAGCGTTGGCGGGTTATGGTGGTGGTGTGCGCGGCAGCAGTGTGGGGGCTCTGCGCACGGGGCGCGACCGGCACGCTGACGGTGGCCAGTTGGAATGTGGAGAATCTTTTCGACACGGAGGACGACCCGGCAAACAAGGGGGATGACGGGTTCACGCCGCGCGGCTGGATGCGTTGGACCAAGGCGCGTTACGCGCTGAAGGTGCGGCACCTTTCGGACGTCATTTTCCAGATGCGGCCCGACGTGCTGTGCCTGACCGAAATCGAGAACCGGCGCGTCCTTGAAGATCTGGTCAAGGAGCTGAAGGATCGCCATGCGTATGCGCTGCCGGTGATCATCCATCGCGACAGTTCCGAGAAACGGGGAATCGACGTGGCCATGCTGGCCACGACGGCGCCCGTCGCGACCAACTGGCTTCATGCGGCGGCGGGACAGCGCGAGGTGCTGGTGTGCGGGTTTGAGTTTTTCGGAAAACCGCTGACCGTGCTGGTGAACCACTGGAAGTCGCAACTCGGGAAGAAAGATGAGAGCGATGAGATCCGGCGCAAGGAGGCGCGGGCAGTCCGGAGATATCTGGACAGGCGGCTGAAAGAGGACCCGGCGGTTGCCATTCTGGTGGCGGGCGATTTCAATGACGCGCTAACCTCACCGATTTTGACGGAGGAGGCGGGGCTTGTTCCGGACGAGAAGCGCGTGCGCGGGGACGTGGGCGGGCGGCTGCTCTTCAATCTGGCCGGCGGGTTGTCCGAGGCGGCGCGTGCCACGTATTATTATGCGGCGGCCAAGCAGTGGAGCGCGATGGATTCGATCAGCGTGACGCGCGGCATGCTGGCGGGCGTTGAGCCTGCGGCGTTGTGGCGCGTGAAGAAGGGCGGGTATTGCGTGTTCAAGAGCCCTGCGCAGTGTTCGGAGAAGGGGACGCCGTTGCCGTTCCGGCGCGTACGGAACAAAGAGGTCGGCGACATCTTTCTGACCGGTTACTCCGATCATTTCCCGGTGCGCGTCGAGTTGGAGGCTCCGTGAGGGGCGGGTGGCCGGCCGGGGCAAGGTTTCCGGCTTGCCTCCGGGAGTGCGAAGTCTGGCGTGTTGTGACAAAACGGTTGCGCCTCAGGCCGGCGTGGTTGACAGGTGGGCCGGAAAACTTTAAACTCCCTACGCATCGTTTGTTTGTATCATTTGTTTGTATCAAAAGCGGGAGGAAAGACAATGCGAATTACCAGACGGGGTTTCATGAAGGTGGCGGCGGCGGCGGGCGTTGTGTCGGGGCTGCCGTGTGCCGCACAGGAGGCTGGGGCGTGTGCATTTAAGACCCGGCTGTATAAGGCGCTGATCACGGCCGTGGCGGACGATGCGAACTGCGCGCGGATCGCTAAGGCGGGGTTCCCGGGCGTTGAGTTGCAAAAGAAGGACGTGACCATCGAGCAGGCGGTGCAGGGGAGGCTCATTGCTGAGAAGTACGGGCTCAAGATCCACTCCTTTATGGGCGGGTGGGCGAATTTCAACCACGCGGAAGAGGCCGGAAGGCGCGCGTCCATCGAGGATGTGAAACGCCTCATCCGGGTGACTGCGGCTTACGGCGCGTCTGCCATCCTGCTGGTGCCCTGCCGGGTGGGCGGCACGATGCCCAAGCCTTCCCAGTTCAAGATCGATTTCGATCCGGTGACGCTGAAGGTCAAGTCCGTTGTGGAGGGCGACAATGCGCCGTTCGCGGCGTACATCGAGGCACAGAACCAGGCGACGGAACTGTCGCGCCGGGCGATCGAGGAACTGATTCCGGTGGCTGCCCACGAAGGGGTGATCATCGCACTGGAGAACGTTTGGAACAACCTGTGGGTGCTCCCCGATTTTGCGGCGGCATTCGTCCGCTCGTTTGACAACCCTTGGGTCAAGATGTACTTCGACCTCGGCAACAACGTTCGCTACGCGCCGACGGAACAGTGGCTGCGGACGCTTGGGAAGAACATTGTGAAGCTGCACATCAAGGATTTCAAGATCGACCGCGAGAAGAAGAACGACGGCGAGTTTGTGCCGATCGGCAAAGGCAGCATCGACTGGAAGTCGGTGCGCAAGGTGATCGACGAGATCGGTTACAACGGCTGGGTCACGATCGAGAGCGGCGGGTTCACGGATGCCGAGCACAGTGCGCTGATGGACCGGTTCTTCGCGGGTCAGGGCGCGTAGGACGCTTTTCGAACATCGTTTGGCGGCCTGACACGTGTCGGGAGCCGGGATCATCACAGGAGAAAAGATGCAAAATCGCAGAGCGTTCATAAAAGGGACAACCGCGTTCGGTGCCGTTCTGGCAGCGGCGCCGTCGGTCAGTTTGGGGCAGGCGCAGCGCGTGTTTAAGTTCGCGGTGGTCGGATGCGGCGGACGTGGTGCGGGCGCGGTGCGGGATATCACCCAGGCCGCCGCCCGGCTCGGGCACAAGGCGGTGCTGGTCGGCGCGGCCGACTTTTTCCAGGAGAAAGCCGCAGCGGTCTGCAAGGCCAACGGCTGCGACGAGAAGTTTTGGAGACCGATGCCGAGATCGTCCTGCTGGCGGCGCCGCCGTTTTTCCGCCCGATCCATACCGAGGCGTGCGTCAAGGCGGGCAAGCATATCTTTGCGGAAAAACCGATCGCGACCGACCCCGCAGGTTTGCGCCATTTTCTGAAGACGGTCGAGGCGGCCAAGGCGGCGAAGCTGTCGATCCTGTCGGGCACCTGCCACCGCCACAACAACCGCGCGTTGCGCATGATCGGGCCGGTGCAAAACGGGGTCATCGGCGAGATCCGTGCCGGCATCGTCTACCGCTGCCACGGCGGGATGAGCACATCGAACTATCTGCGCCCGCGCCGTCCGGATGACACCAACGCCGCCTACATCGCCAACAACTGGTACCATTTCCGCGAGATGTCCGCCGACCACCTGACCGAGCAGGCCGTACACGAGATCGATCTGGCGAACTGGTTCATCGGGCGTCTGCCCAAGCAGGCGATGGGCATCGGCGCGCGCCACCAGCGTTCGACGGGCAACACCTACGACTGTTTCGGCATCGACTATGATTACGGCAACGGGGTGCACGTCCATGCCGTTGCCCGCCAGATCAACGGGTGTTTTGACCGCTGCTGCACGGTGCTCAGCGGCACGACCGGGCAGACCGATGTGCTGGGCAGCAAGATCCTGCGCCCGGACGGCAAAACCGAGCCGTTCCCGTTCGATGAAAAGGCCATTGCCGGGCGCGACGGCAACATGTACGTCATGGAGCACGCGGACTTCCTCTCCGGATTGCTGAGCGGAAACTATCTGTACGAGGGCGAGCAGGTCGCCATGGCGACGGCCAGCGGCATGATCGGCACACTGGCGGCCTACACCGGTCAGATGGTGCGCATGGACGATCTGCTGACGAACACGGCGTCGCCGTTCTACAACATGAACAACCCGATCAGCGCGGAAGACTTCGAAACAGGCGACGTCAAGATGCTGGAGGAGTTCAAAGGGGCTGTTCCCGGCAAGCCCGAAAAGCGGGCGTAGGGGACCGGTACGCGTCCGGAGGCCGCAGTCATGTTGCCTTTGGCGGAACGTGCCGAACTTTTTTGAGGGCGCGGACCTCGGCATCCGAGAGTTCGCGCCATTCGCCGGGCTGCATGTTGCGGATCTTCAGCGGGCCGATGCGCACGCGGGTCAGGCTGAGAACGACAAAGTGGGCGAGCGAGCACATTTTGCGGATCTGGCGGTTGCGTCCTTCGGAGAGCGTAAACGCCAGCTTGTGCGTGTGGTCGCGCCCGACTTTAAGCACCTCGACCTCGACCGGCCGGATCACGTAGCCGTCGATCTCCATGCGCGAGCGCAGCAGCGCGATTTTCCGGTCTTCCATGTGCCCGGCCACGCGGGCGATGTACGTCTTGGTGTGCCCGTAACGGGGGTGGGTCATGATGTTTGTGAGTTCGCCGTCGTTGGACATCAGCAGCAGGCCCTCGCTCTCCTTGTCGAGCCGTCCGACCGGCACGATGCGCTCGGCGATGTGAGCGTGCATCAGGTCGCAGACCGTTTCCCCGCGCGAGGTGTCCGCGCTGCAGAGGAGGCCTTTCGGCTTGTAGAGCAGGATGGTGCGCAAGCGCTCGGGCTCCCGCGGCAGAGGCTCACCGCGCACGCGGATGTCATCGTTGTCCGGATACACACGGAAACCGGGTTCGGTGACGACCTTGCCGTTGACGGAAACGTCACCGTTTGCGATCATGTCTGCGGCATGACGCCGCGACGCCACACCGCGGTGGGAGAGAACGTTCTGCAAACGTTCGCCCTTTTCAGGGGCGGCTTTGCCCGGCAATTCCGGGCGTGAGGTATGGGGGATAGGGGGCATCAATGGCACTTTCTGATCGGGAGTATGCGCGGCCGGGTTACCGTCCGCCCGCTTTGCGCCCGTCGTATTGGCAGCGGCTGAAATTCTGGCTCTGGCGCTGGTTCCATTGGAGCGCATAGTAGCCGGAATCCTGCCTGATGGTCAAGCCCATGATCTTTTTTGCCGGTAAGAGAGGTTCAAAGGTTCAAGAGGTTCAAGAGTGCGCTTCGATGGAGCCGCGCCAATGATGGCGCGGAAACCGCCTGTCAAAAACAGATTGTCAGATCGGCCTTGTTTGAGCAAAAAAGTCAGTTTTCAAAGAGCGGGAATTGATATCGTTGTTGTCAGCGGGTGCGATGACTGGGTTTCGACATCCTAAAGGGGCGAACCGACTGGATCTTGCGCTGGCGTCGCTCGGTGTAATCTATGCGTGGGCGAGACGTTTGCGCGGCTTGGGGATTGTTCTCCCGAGTGCAGACGCTGTTTCGACCCACTCGCGGATGATTTGTTCCGCGTTGGCAAGCGCTTCCTGATAGGTCGAGCCATCCGCCATGCACCCCGGAAGTTCGGGAACCTCTGCCACAAACGAATCGTCTTCCTCGCTCCAGAAAATGATAATTTCGTATTTATGCTCCATGACTCAGTCCTCCATTCGCAACTTGTACTTCAGTAGCAAATCGCGAATCTGTTTGACCTGATAGGCTTTGCCCATGCCGCTCTTGGGTTGAAGGTTGATGATCTCTTCGACTCCTTCCATGGTGAAGATATGGTGGCCGCCTCGCACTCGGCAATCAAACCCCAGTCGTGACAGCAGACCACACAGATCCTCAAACGGAACATTCGAGTCCGAACGTCGTGCCATTATATGTGCATAGACTTTCGAGTATCTGCCCATGAACACCTCCAGCAACGAGACTATACCACTACCCCAGTGATTTGCTCAAGCCGTGTATTCAACGAAATTCAAACGCTTTGTGACTGCGTGTTAAAAACGCGCTAGCGTCATGTACGCTATGATGATGGCATTTGCCGAGTTGGAGCTTCAATGGAGCCGCGCCAATGATGGCGCGGAAACTCGATGACATCGCTCCCCATGTTCTATATGCGCGACTTGCTTCAATGGAGCCGCGTCGATGATGACGCGGAAACCGCAAGGAGGCGGTGGTTCTATGATTCTGGGCGACTCGCTTCAATGGAGCCGCGCCAATGATGGCGCGGAAACGCTGATTAAGGTGTGTGTTCAGTTTGAGGATGGAAGCTTCAATGGAGCCGCGCCAATGATGGCGCGGAAACTGCGCGTTTCGCTGGAGAGTCGGGCGCGACGGCTACGCTTCAATGGAGCCGCGCCAATGATGGCGCGGAAACAGATATTTTGAGGACGGGGGGGTTAGGCACTCCCTGCTTCAATGGAGCCGCGCCAATGATGGCGCGGAAACGGAGAAACGACATGACACCAGGAATCGAATCGATCAGCTTCAATGGAGCCGCGCCAATGATGGCGCGGAAACTTGCTCCACTCTCGCCGCTCTCGCCAAACTTTCATAGCTTCAATGGAGCCGCGCCAATGATGGCGCGGAAACTTGCCATACAATTATCATAACGCTCCGCCTGCCGGCGCTTCAATGGAGCCGCGCCAATGATGGCGCGGAAACCCTGACACATGGCGGAACATCCTTGCCGGCATATCTGCTTCAATGGAGCCGCGCCAATGATGGCGCGGAAACAAGTAGCTGGGGGTGCAGGAGATCGCGGTCACGCCGCTTCAATGGAGCCGCGCCAATGATGGCGCGGAAACGAAAGACGGCATCGACGGCATAGTGGGCCGCTTCACGCTTCAATGGAGCCGCGCCAATGATGGCGCGGAAACGGGGATTTGCGGGTTCGAATGGTGATTGGGTTGTTCCTGCTTCAATGGAGCCGCGCCAATGATGGCGCGGAAACGCCTGCGCCTCGTCATGGAGGCGTTCCCCGAGACCGGCTTCAATGGAGCCGCGCCAATGATGGCGCGGAAACGGGATGTGCCTGAGGGGGACGACTACGTCTTCTACGCTTCAATGGAGCCGCGCCAATGATGGCGCGGAAACTTCGACCCGGCGACGGGTACGATAACCG
>JALHET010000230.1 GCA_022839525.1 Lentisphaerota bacterium | reverse complement strand
TGGACGGGACGCCTTCCGCAAAATACGCGATTCTCCACGAGAACGGATGCCTTGCGCTCGCGAGCAAGGGCACGTGCATTATGTTCTGGTGATTTCAAGAAACGAAGAGCAAGGATTTTTAGGGGCGTTGCTCGGCAGGGATCAAGGGGAACCACAGAGGCACGGAGGCACAGAGAGTTTTTTAATGATTTTTTCTTTCTTTGTCCTTCGTGCCTTTGTGTGAGATTGAATTGGGTTGCGGACTCAGCCCGCGTTAGGGATGGGGCAAGCGTCTGCTTTGCCCGGACGAGCGGACGCCCGTCCCTCCCCGGCCAGAAGCATCGAAATCGCTATCGTTATTGAGATCGGGATCGATAGAGAGTGAAAAATGATTCGTTAAGAGTGGGAGAACGCTCAACGTTCAACGCTTAACGCTCAAGTTATAAGTTAAGGAAGGGTTACACATGCGCGTGCGGCAGGTTTTTCATGTTTGGCTGGCAGCCCAATGTGCCCTGGCTGTCTCGGTTGCGCGGGCCCAGCCGTTGCCGGGCGCCGCGCCGCTTACGGGCACGAATAACCTTTCCGACACCTATTTGAGCGGGGTCGACCGCTTCATGCTCACGGGGGCGGAACGGGTTGCCCGCGAGCGGCCGCGGTATTGGGGAAGGGATTTTTCCGCAGGTTCCAAAGGGTACTGCGCTTCGGTCGAGACAAACCGGCAACGGCTTGCCCGCATGTTGGGCGTGCGCGATGCGCGCGTTGCCTTTGAGGCGCCGGAGGCGGTCGCCACACTCGTCCATTCCGCCGTGCTGGGTGAGACGGCGACCCACACGCTGGTGCAGATCCGGTGGCCGGTTTTGGACGGTTTCCAAGCGGAGGGGCTCTTGCTGGAGCCGAAGCTCACGCCCGTTCTTCAGAACATCATCCATATCCCTCATGCGGGAGTCACGCCCGAGCAGGTGTTGGGGTTGGCGCCGTGCGGGCCTGAGCCCGATGCGGGGTTCGCCTTTCCCGCGCCCGGCTGCCGCATGGTCGTGCCCGCCGTGGTGAGCCGGGCGAAACAGAAATATCTGAGTGCGGTTCCTAACCTCTCTTACAGCAGGCAACAGGCCGCGATGCCCGTCGGCAAGATCATGCCGAACCGCGAGTTCGTGTACCGTCCGGCCTATGTGATGGGGCGGCACATCATCGGGTACGAGGTGCAGGCGATCCTGGCGCTGGTGGACTGGTTCCGCAGGGAAAACGGGAAGGCGGAGGTGCGTGTGGAAGGCTGGGGCGACGGCGGGATGCTGGCCTTTTATGCGGGCGCGCTGGACACGCGGATTTCCGGGACAACGGTTGCGGGGTATTTCGATTGCCGCGACAACCTGTGGCGGGAGCCGATCGACCGCAACGTGTTCGGGCTCTTGCGGGAGTTCGGCGACGCGGAAATCGCGACCCTGGTTGCGCCGCGCAAACTCACGGTCGTTGCTGTTCCCGGGCCGGTCGAGACCGTTACCCGCGAGAAGGGTGAGGGCGGCGCTCCGGGGTGGCTGGCCTCTCCCGGCCCTGATTCTGTCGCGCGTGAGGTTGCGAGGGCGCGCGGGCTGGTCAAGCCGCTCGGGAACGCGGAGTGGCTCACACTAGTCCGGGCAGCGGAAATAAAGGCCGCGTCCCCGGCGCTGCATGAGGGAGGAAAACTGTTCGGGCGTCTAACGCGCTTGCCGGATGCGGGGGCGCGCGAGAAACGACTGATTGCCGGGATGAACGGTTTCTCGCAGCACCTGCTGGCTCTCTCGTCGGCCACGCGGCGCGCGTTTATGGACAGGCTCGACTTTTCGTCGCCCGAAGCGTACGACCGTTCGGCGGAGTGGTACCGCGAATATTACCGCGAAGCGATCATGGGGCGCATCCACATGCCGAAGTTGCCGCTGAACCCGCGCTCGCGCGTGATCGGGGAGACTGAGGCATATGTCTGTCACGAAGTGGTGCTGGACGTGCTGCCCGACTTTGTGCTGTACGGCTATCTGCTGATGCCGAAGGGGCTGAAGCCCGGCGAGCGGCGGCCCGTGATTGTGGCGCAGCACGGGCGCGGCGGCACGCCCCGCACGATGATGCACCCCGAAATGGGCGGCACCAAAACCTATCGTTCAATCGGCCCGAGACTCGCGGAAAAAGGGTATATCGTATTCGCGCCGCAGAATCCCTATATCTTTGAGGACCGGTACCGTCAGCTTCAGCGGAAGGCGAACCCGCTCAAGCTCTCGCTTTATTCGGTGATTCACGCCCAGTACGAGCAGATGTTCGCGTGGTTCAAGACATTGCCGCAGATGGATAGCGCGAAGGTCGCGTTCATCGGGCAGTCGTACGGCGGCAAGACGGCGGTGCGTGTGCCACCTGTGATGCCGGAGTTCAGCCTGGTCATTACGACCGGTGATTTCAACGAGGGCGTGACCAAGATGGCCTCGACACGCTACCCGTTCAGTTTCGCGCTGTTGGACGAGTACGAAATCTTCGAGTTCGATTTCGGCAACACGTTCAACTATTCCGATCTGGCCGGCCTGGTCGCGCCGCGCCCGTTCATGGCGCAGCGCGGCCACTCCGACGGCGTGGCGTGGGACGAGTTCGTCGGATACGAGTACGCGCTGGTGCGGCGGCTCTATACGCGGCTCAAGATACCAGGCCGCACGGAGATCCATTGGTTCGACGGAGGGCACGAGATCGACCCTGTTTCAGCGCTGGACTTCTTTGACCGTTTTCTGAAGGCCGAATGACGGCGCGGTCTTTCTGGGGCACGGGCCAGGCAAGGCTTTTGCGCGGTCAGGCGCTTTCAAAAAGCGAGGAGGGGAGCATGCAGGATGCGAAGACATGATCCTCGTAGAGCGCGGAGTGGACGATGTTCTTCCGGCCTTTGAGCTGCTTGAAGGAGTCTAACCACTGGCCGAAAAGTTCGATCTGGATCTGGCCGGTCACCGAGTCGATCGAAAGGATGCGCAGGTCGCGCGGACTGTAACGGATTCCCGTCCCGATCGTTTTCGAGATGGCCTCCTTGGCACACCAGAAGCGCAACATGGCGATGGGCGCCTCGCCCGTCTGCGCGGCCATTTCCATCTCCTCCTGCGTGAAGACGCCTTTGGTGAAGTCTTCGCTGAGGTCGCGCCCGACGGCCTCGATGTCGATGCCGATCCGGGCGTTGGCCGCAACCGCCGCCACAATCAGCTTCGACGTGTGGGCGATGGAGAGGTCGATGTTCGTGGAGGTGTGCTCGCGCCAAGGCCCGAGCGGGTGGGGCTTGCCGGAATCGTCGGCCCAAATGGGAATGTCTGCGGCGGTCCACCGGGCCTGATGGTATTTCTGCAGGAAGCGCCGGACGGACTCTTTGGCGGCGGCGCGGCCGAAGAGCCACTCCACGCGGCGGCTGGTGGCGCCTTGCATCGCGAGCCACTCCTCGCGCTCGGTTGGCGCGAGCAGGACATGGGCAAGCGTTTTGAGCCAGAGTTCCTGATTGTTCTCGAAGATCTTGAAAGGCACGCCGGTGGCGACCGAGGCGGCGACGGGCGTGGTCGGGTTGCCGAGCAGCTCCAGCGGCAACTCGCGGGTGAGGAACTTTTCAGAAGGCCTCAGGATGAACTGGTGATATTCGGGCGGCACGCGCTCGCAGAGTTCTTCCCAGCCGCGGAAATGGATCAGCAGGTTACCGTTGCCGTCGGAGACCTGGATGTCTGCCACATGCGAACGCGGAGTGACGGACATGAGGCGCAGGTAACCGCGCAGGCGTGCGCCCTCGGTGAAGCTTGAGGCGTAAAAGATGATGCGGTGGGCGCGGAAGGGTATGGAGATCGCCCCGGCGAATTTTTCGTGCGAGCGCCAGAGGGAGAAACCGGAGACGATGCCGTCCAGCAACATAGGCCAGATGGAGAAAAGCGGGATGCGGGTTGAGCGGACAGCGGTGGCGCGGTTAGGCACCTCGACTTCAAAATCGATGCCTTCCTC
>JALHET010000014.1 GCA_022839525.1 Lentisphaerota bacterium | reverse complement strand
ACCGGCAGTATTGCCCGGGTAAATGATGAGATGTTTGCTGAAAAGGTAGGAGAGGAGTATCTCGAAAATTTCAGGATGAGGATAAAAAAGGATCCGGTGGCTGTGAGGGTTGATCCCTCGCTGATCGCAGGGGCACAGTTTTTTGTGAATGACAGGCGGGTGGATGCCAGCCTTGCCGGACGCCTGGCCCGTCTGCGGGCCGGTCTCACGAAACCGCTGCAGCCCGGAAAGGCCGAACACTGAGATTTTCAGGAAACCGCTATGAACATTCAACTGAAACCCGATGAGATCTCCGCCCTGCTGCGCCGCCAAATACAGCAGGTGGACCGGCCGGTGGACGTGGCCGAAGTGGGGACGGTGTTGAGCGTGGGCGACGGCATTGCCCGCGTCGACGGGCTCTCCTCGGTCATGTACAACGAACTGGTCGAAACCGAGAGCGGTGTGGCTGGCCTGGCGCTGAACCTCGAGGAGGAGTCGGTCGGCATCGCGGTTCTCGACGATGTGACGCTCGTCCGAGAAGGTGACCTCTTCCGCCGCACCGGGCGGGTGGTCTCGGTGCCGGCCGGCAAGGCGCTGACGGGGCGCGTCGTGGACGCTCTGGGGCGGCCGCTGGACGGCAAGGGTTCCGTGCTCTCTGACGAACTGCTGCCCGTGGAGAGGGTCGCGCCCTCGATCGTCGAGCGCAAAAACGTGTGCGAGCCGCTGCAGACCGGCATCTTGGCGATCGACGCGCTGACGCCGATCGGGCGCGGCCAGCGCGAACTGATCATCGGCGACCGCAAGACCGGCAAGACCACGCTGGCGGTCGACACGATCCTCAATCAGGCCGGAACCGGGGTTCAGTGCTTCTACGTGGCGGTGGGTCAAAAGCTTTCGACCGTGTCCTCCCTGTACAAGCTGCTGTCCGAACGCGGGGCCATGGCCTACACCACCATCGTGTTGGCGAACGCCTCCGAACCCGCGCCGCTCCAGTACCTCGCCCCCTACACGGGCTGCGCGATGGCCGAATACTGGCGCGACCGCGGCGGGCACGCGCTGGTGGTCTACGACGACCTCACCAAGCACGCGCAGGCTTACCGCCAGATGTCGCTGCTGTTGCGCCGCCCGCCGGGACGCGAGGCGTTCCCGGGCGACATCTTCTACCTGCACAGCCGGTTGCTCGAACGCGCGGCGAAACTCTCCGACGAGAAGGGCGGGGGCAGCCTGACCGCCCTGCCGATCGTCGAGACGCAGGCGAATGACATCTCGGCGTATATTCCAACCAACGTCATCTCCATCACGGACGGGCAGATCTTTCTGGAGGCCGGGTTGTTTCACGAGGGACAGCGTCCGGCCATCAACCCCGGCGTGTCGGTGTCTCGCGTGGGCGGCGACGCGCAGGTCAAGGCCATGAAGCAGACGGCCGGCCCGCTGCGCGTGCTGCTGGCGCAGTACCGCGAGTTGGAGGCGTTCATGCGGTTCTCATCGGACTTGGACGCGGACACCCTCGCACAACTGGCGGTGGGACGCTCGCTGATGCATGTGCTGCGGCAGGCACCTAACCAACCGGTGGCGGTCCACAAACAGGTAGCGGTGCTCTTCGCGGGCACGGAGAAGGCGCTTGTGAAGGTTCCCGACAATCAGTTGCGCGAGGCGGTCAAGGCTTTGTATGACGCGCTCGACACGCGCGAGGACGGACAGGCGTACACGGCCCGTTTCGCGTCAAACCCAGTGATGGACGACGAACTCAGAGGTTTGCTCACGCGCGTTATCGAAGACTCCGTGAGAAAGTACCGGAAGGGGTAACGCAGGGCAGGCTGAGAGACCACCATGGCAAATTTCCGTGAATACAGCGCGAAGCTCGACACCATGAGCGGGATGCGGCGGGTGACCTCCACCATGAAGATGGTGGCCGCCTCGCATTTGCACCGTGCCCAAGCCGAGCTGTGCCTGCCCGAACCGTTCGCCCTGCAGCTCCGGATGCTGTCGCGGCTTGCCCGGCTGCCCCGCTTCAGGGACCATCGGCTGTGCCGGCCGCCGGTTGAAATGAACCCGCGCATCCTGTTGCTGGCGATGAGTTCCGACCGCGGGTTGTGCGGGTCGTTCAACAGCACGATCATACGTGAAATCCGCCAGTGGCTACACGGGCAGACCCACACCCGCCTGGCGCAGGTTGAGGCGGTGTACGCGGGACACAAGGGCTATGCGGCGCTCCGGCGCGAGATCCCGCCGTGCATGAAGGCGTTGGATTTGACCGCGCACCCGCGCATCAAGGAGACGGAACCCATCTCGGATTTCGCGCTGGACGGGTTTCTGGCGGGACGGTACGACGAGGTGTGGGTGGCCGCTAACCGGTTCGTCAACATCATGACGCATGAGCCGATGGTCAAGCGGATCCTGCCCTATGACCCCTGGAAACTCAAAAACCCGCTCCCGGAAAACGGGGGGGATGAGGACATTCTGGAACCGCTGGACGACCGTCTGCTGGAGGCGGTCGTGCGCCAGTGGGTTCACTACTGCGTGTACGTCGCGCAACTGAACCGGGCGGCGAGCGAACAGGCGTCGCGCGTGATGGCGATGGAGAACGCGACGGTCAATTTACGGCGGATGGAAAAGGAACTGACCCTGCTGAGGAACCGCGCGCGGCAGACGGCGATCACCAACGAACTGGCCGAGATTGTCAGTGGGGCGGAATCATTGGGTTAAACCTTGTGGGGGCGGTTTTCGTGCCCCCCGGGATTTCAGAGGGCATTATGAGCGGAGAAAAGACGGACACAGTGAATCGCGGGCGCGTCATTCAGGTGCTGGGCGCGGTGGTTGACGTGGAGTTCCCGAGCGGGCGCCGGCCCCGGCTGCTCCATGCGCTGACGACCACCAACCCCATGCTGAACGACCGGCCGGACAACCTCGTGTTGGAGGTGGCGCAGCATTTGGGCGACTGCCGCGTGCGGGCGATCGCAATGGATTCGACCATCGGGCTGGTGCGTGACGCCGAGGTGTGCGACACGGGCGAGTCCATCACCGTCCCGGTCGGCAAACCGACGCTTGGGCGTGTCATGAACCTTTTGGGCGTACCCGTGGACGGGAAGGGGCCTGTCGATTCCGGGACCCGGCTGCCCATCCACCGCCAACCGCCGCTGTTTCTCGACCAGAACCCGGAAACGCAGATTCTGGTCACCGGCATCAAGGTGATCGACCTCCTGACGCCTTACCGCAAAGGCGGCAAGATCGGCCTGTTCGGCGGCGCGGGCGTCGGCAAGACGGTGTTGATCCAGGAGCTGATCCACAACATCGCGAATGAGCACGGCGGCTATTCCGTGTTCGCGGGCGTCGGCGAGCGCACACGCGAAGGCACCGCCCTCTACCAGGAGATGGGCGGCGCGGGCGTGCTCGACAAAACGGCGATGGTATTCGGCCAGATGAACGAGCCGCCGGGCGCGCGGTCGCGCGTGGCCCTTTCGGCGCTCACCGTCGCCGAACACTTCCGTGACGCGATGCGCCAGGACGTGCTGCTCTTCATCGACAACATCTTCCGGTTCACTCAGGCTGGTTCAGAGGTCTCGGCGCTGCTGGGACGCATCCCGTCCGCGGCAGGTTACCAGCCCACTCTCGGCACCGAAATGGGCGAGCTGCAGGAGCGCATCACCTCCACCAAGAATGGCTCGATCACCTCGGTGCAGGCCGTATATGTGCCGGCGGACGACTACACCGACCCCGCGCCAGCCACGACATTCGCCCATCTGGACGCCACCACCGAGCTGTCGCGCGCGATCGTGGAGCAGGGCATCTATCCGGCGGTCGACCCGTTGTCGTCGAGTTCCTCGATGCTGGCTCCCGAGATCGTGGGCGATGAGCATGTGCGCGTGGCGCACGGGGTGCAGGAGGTCTTGCAGCGCTACAAGGAACTGCGCGACATCATCGCGATCCTCGGCATGGACGAACTGTCGGAGTTCGACAAGCTGTCGGTGTCGCGCGCCCGCAAGATCCAGCGCCTCCTGTCGCAGCCCTTCCATGTGGCCGAGACGTTCACCGGCATGAAGGGCGCGTATGTGAAGCTGGAAGACACCATCCGCTCCTTTGCGGCTGTGCTGGACGGCAAGTGCGATGACCTTCCTGAGCAGGCGTTCTACATGGTCGGCACGATTGATGACGTGTATGAAAAAGCCAAATCCCTGAAGGCCTGAACCGCGAACACCTCTTATGAAGACTTTCCCCTTCAGCATCCTAACTCCCGGCGGAACGATCGTGAGCGGCGACGTGACGCAAATCGAACTCCGCACCTATGTGGGGTCGCTGGGCGTGATGGCCGGGCACGCGCCGATGGTGGCGGCGTGCCCCGCAGGGGTTGTGCGCATCCAGCAGGACGGCGTGTGGATCCGTTTCAAAACGTCCCTGTGCCTTCTGACCACCGACGGCGAAAAAGCCACAGTGCTGACCTCCCATGCCCAGTACGCGGGCGCCCAGTAGCCCGCGCAACTCGCCCTTCCCTCTTTTCCCGCAGGTGTGTTAGGCTATCACCATCTTATGCGTAAAAAGTCGGGAGAAAAAATGAGGCGTTTTTCCTGTTTTCTGGTGGTCGCTTTTTTTGGGGTGGCGAGGGGACAGAACGTGCCTGCCGGTGTGTGGCGTGCGGCATCCGACGCGCTCGCCAAAGAGTCTGGGCTGATGCGGTTCTATTCGTTTAAACATGCCGCAGCGGTGCAGCCGGATCTGGCGGGCACGGCGGCAGCGATGACTTACAAGCCGGACAACCGTTCCGCGCTGACCACAGGGCAGGGGCGTGTTGCGGGCACGGCGGCGGTCGTGCTGGATAGCGACTCGTTTGTGGCTCCGGCCTTGGTTTTTCCCTCCAATGCGCTTACGGTGGCGTTGTGGCTCCGCCCGCTGGCCGCAGGCGCGAAGAAGGCCGATCACGGCGGCACCAGCGGCATGATCGTGTCGAGCGGCAGCGGTTATTACGATGGTTGGCGTCTGCTCATCCACAATTGGGAAACGCGGCAGCCGTCCATCGGGCTGGGGAAAGAGAAGGGCGCGTTTTCCCTCCGCGCGGCGGACGCGCTCAGCGTGGGATGCTGGAATCATCTGGCCGCCACCTGGGACGGTGCGCGGGTACGCATCTATGTCAACGGCATGCTCTCGGCTGAAAAGCCGTATGGGGAAAAGGCCGTCGCGCCCAAGTCCGGCTTGTGCTTGGGTTTCTCAGGCTACGGCGTGGGCTCGCTCAAAATGGCGGTCGACGAGCTGGCGGTGTTTAGCCGCGCGCTGCCGCCCGAGCGGATTGCGGCGCTGTCGCTGGCCGGCCAACCGCTTCCCGAAACGCTCGAGCCGCATGTGCGGCGCGCGCAGGAGGCGGCGGGAGCGGGTGACGCGGAGACTGCGGGAAAAGAGTATCAGGCCGTTGCGGACGCTCCGGACACTCCGGCGGTCTGGAAGCAGTGGGCGGGGCTGGCTGCCGCGCGCCTGCGGGCGGGGCGGGCAGGGTTGCGCGCGGGAGCGGATGTTTGTGCGGCACTCTTTGAAAACCCCGCGACACCCGGACACCTGCGCGGTCAGGCGGCGGAGTTTCTCGTTCGGGTCTGCCGCAAAGGGATGGGGAGCGAGCTGCCCAGCCGCGTGTTGTCGAAACTTCCCGACCTGCTGGACGTGGATAGCGACGGGCAGCGCCTGTTCGGGCTCGCGTTGGCCGCAGCCTGCCTGCGTGAAAAGAATGCCGATGCCGCCGAACGCGTGTTCAAGCAGCTCCTCGCCGTCACCCCCGACGAGGCGCAAGACCGTGCGGAGATCCGCCAACGCTACGCGCAGGCGTTGTGGCAGTCGGGGCGCGGGGCCGACGCCCGCGAACAGTATGCGCGGGTGATGGAGGACGCGCGGCTGCCGCAACATGTGCGCGGGCTGGCCGCGCTTTCGGTCGCGCAGGTGTGGCGGCAGGAAGGCAAGTTGACGGAAGCGGCCACCGCGTACGGAGCCGCCGCGGACATGGTCAGGCAGATCCCGCATCTCAAGACCGAGGCCGAGGCGTGCGCTGGCGAGTGCGCCAACCTGCTGGCGGGCAAGCCGGTGCGCGATCCCGAGGCCAGCCGGCAGCGCCTGCCGCCGCTGCCCGAACCCGCCCTCTGTTACTTTGTGTCGCCGAAAGGGAGCGACAGAAACCCCGGCACCTTCAAAAAGCCCTTCGCAACGCTGGAGCGCGCCCGCGACGCGGTGCGCGCGCACAAGCGGCAGGGCGTGCTGCCGCCGGGCGGCGCGTGCGTGTATCTCCGGGGCGGGAGGTATGCCGTCACCAACACGTTCACGCTGGCGGAAGCCGATTCGGGCAGCTTCGGCGCGCCGGTGGTTTACCGCGCGTGGCAGGACGAGCGGCCGGTCCTCGACGGCGGGTTCCGCGTGCGGCGGCTCTGGAAAGTCCGCGACCCGGACGTGCTCGCCCGGCTGCCTCCGGAGGCGCGCGGCAAGGTGTTCGTCGCGGACGTGAAAGCGCAGGGGTTCTTGGCGCTGGAGCCGCAGAAAAGCTACGGGAACGGGAAAAGCAACCAGGCCGTCCGCGAGCTGTTCCAGGACGGGCAGCCCTTGGCGATCGCGCGCTGGCCGAACACGGGCAACCTCAAAATCGGGGCGGCGAACATCACGAACCTCACGTTCGCCTGCCAGACCAACCGGATCGCCCGGTGGGGACAGGCCGACGACCTGATGGCCAACGGCTACTGGTTCCACCTGTGGTCCGAGTGTACCGTGCCCGTGGCGTCGGTGGATGCGGGAAGCGGAGTTTTCAAGCTGAACGAGCAACCGTGCTACAACATGCGGGACGGGCGCCCGTTCTATGTGCTGAACCTGCTGGAGGAGATCGACCGTCCGGGCGAGTGGTTCCTTGACCGGGCAGCCGGGCGGCTCTATGTGTGGCCGCTCAAACACCCCCGGTTCAGCACGCTGGTGCTGTCGCGCTGGGACAAGCCGTTCATCGAGGCCAAGAACGTTCAGGAAACGGTGTTCCAAGGGCTCGTGTTCGAATACGGCCAGCAGCACGGCCTCGTGCTGGACACCTGCGTCAACGTGACGGTGGCGGGCAACGTGATCCGCCGCCTGGGGGGCACGGCACTGACGGTCAGAGAGGGTGCCAACGTCAAAATTTACGGGAACCTTCTGTACGCGCTCGGCCATTCGGGTATGCGCGTGGGGGGCGGCAACCGCAAGAACCTGACGTCCGGCCGGATCGTGATCGAAAACAACGACGCGGGAGACTTCGCGCGCTGTTCGCGCACCTACAATCCTGCGCTGCTGCTGGAGGGGTGCGGCGCGCGCGTGGCGCACAACCGCTTTCACCACGCGCCGTCGAGCGCCATGCGGATCGAGGGCAACGACCACCTGATCGAGTATAACGCCGTGGATCATGTGGTGCGGGAGTCGGACGATCAGGGCGGCATCGATATGTGGGGCAACCCCTCGTACCGTGGCGTGACGATCCGCTACAACCGCTGGCAGGACATCGGCGGCGGCGAGATGCCGTGCGGTCAGGCGGGTATCCGTTTCGACGACGCGATCTGCGGGGCCGTGGTCTACGGCAACCTGTTCGAGCGGACATCTGAGGGGCATTTCGGCGGCGTGCAGATTCACGGCGGGCAGAATAACATCGTTGACAACAACATATTCACGGAATGCCGGTACGGTGTGAGTTTCTCGCCGTGGGGGCAGGAGCGGTGGGAAGAGTTTCTGAAGCGCGAGCCTATCCGGAAAAGGATGTTCACCGACGTGAACATCCGGGTGCCGCCCTACAGCAAGCGTTATCCGGAACTGGCGGATCTCTGGGGCAAAGCGGATATCAACCGGATCTGGCGCAACCTGTTCGTCGGCGCGGAAGAGCCGCTCTATAAGAAACCCAAAGGCACGGACGAGTGGGAGAACCAGCTTTTTGCGGAGATGCCGGATATTGAGGCGGTCGCGGCCCGGTCGCCGTTCCGCCCGTTGCCGCCTCTTGACGAGATCGGCCTGTACGACGACCCGGTCCGGACGCGGGCCATGGCGAACGGCGCGCAGCCGTGAGCCCGCCCGATCCCGGCGGGGAATGATGTTTTTATGAAAAGCATGCGGAAAGCCGGGGTGTGCGTCTCGTGTGGACGCGAGTCAGGCCAGCACTATTGGCACTGCCCGTACTGCGGCGAAGAGGTGTGGCACCCCCTCTGGCGGCGTGTTGCTCGGGCGGCATTGCTGACCGCGCCTCCCCTGCTCATAGGGACACTGGTTCTCCTTGCGCGGCCTGACTGGGGGAGCGCCGTTCAGGCGTTGCGGTCGGCTCATCCGGCAATCGGGTTTCTTTTTGCGGCGGGAGTCGGGCTGTTGCTTTTGCCTCAGGCCGACAGCGACCTCGTGGTCAGTTCGCATGTGGAACGGGTGAGGTGGCAGGCGCTGGCTTTCGGCGGGGCAGTACTGTGCGGGATCTATGCGGCGGTCGCCGCTGTCTGCCTCTGCTTTGGGCAGGCGGCTGCAACCGGGGTTTGGCTGGCGGGAAGCGCCGTCATCACATGCGTTGCGGTCGCGCCGCTCTTTTTCCGCATCCCGTGGCGGGCGCCGGTCGCCGCAGCCATAGTGGCCGTTGCAATCGCGCTGGGGAAACGGTTTCCCGTCTTAGGCTGACCGGTCTGACAGCGTGCAGCCGCAGTCAGCCGCGTTGTCTGCGCTGCCGTGTTCGGCTAGGCCGGCTTCACATGGCCTTGCCGCATCTCCTCTTGGATCTTTTCAGCCAAAAAGATCTTCAGTAATGATTGGTAAGGCACATCGCGCTTGTTTGCCGGCACCTTTAGTGCCGAACAACTGTACGCATTGTTTTGTGGGGAATGGATATGTTATGAGAAGAATT
Organism: Lentisphaerota bacterium; assembly: GCA_022839525.1. Next base: position 18,730 of record JALHET010000014.1, on the reverse strand, counting down.
TTTCGGTCCGGCGGAGGGCTCGGGGAGCCGTCCCTACCGTTGCGGCCTGGCTGACGCTCAAGAAAAACGCCGGCCACGCTCAGAGGATGTCCACGCGACGGCCATTGACGCGGAGCCGCCCCTCGGAGAGCAGGCGCAGCGCGTCGGGATAGGCTTGGTGCTCCTCGACTTGAATGCGCGCGTGCAGCGTCTCGGGCGTGTCGCCGGTGAGCACGGGCACGGTCCGCTGGATGATGATCGGGCCGGTGTCGGTTCCCGCATCCACAAAGTGCACGGTGCATCCCGCCACCTTCACGCCGTAATCCAGCGCCTGTTTCCAGCCGTGCAGGCCGGGGAAAGCGGGAAGCAGGGCGGGGTGGATGTTCAGCACGCGGAAGGGGAAGGCGTTCAGCAGCCCCGGTTTCACGATCCGCATGAAGCCCGCCAGCACCACCGTGTCCACGCCGTGCTCCCTGAGCATCGCGATGCAGCGCTGTTCGGCCTCGCCGTCCAATTTGGTTTTGAAGGGCGCGCAGTCAAGCCAGGCGTGCGGGACATTGTGCCGCTGGGCCCGGTTCAGGATCTTCGCGTCCGGCACATCCGACAGGACCAGCCGCATTTTGGCATTCAGTGTGCCGGCCTGGATCGCGTCGAGCACAGACTGCATGTTCGAGCCGGAGCCGGAGCCCAGCACGCCGATGTTCAGTGGGGTTGAGAGCGTAGGCATGGGGATAAGGGTAATGGATGGGCCGTGTCTGGCCAAGCCGAAAACGCAGGGCGTTTACGGGACGTCAAAGAGCGCGATATGCCGGAACGACTCGCCGTCGAAGAGGCCTTTGTCGGTGAGCTTGAGTTTGGGGATGACCGGCAACGCGAGAAACGAGAGCGTCATGAACGGCGCGGTCAGGCGCGTGCCGAGAAGCTTCGCGAGGCGGTCGCAGTCGGAATAGGCGAGCGCCACGGTTTCGGCGGGTTCGACGGACATCAGGCCGGCGAGCGGCAGGGCGAGGGAGGTCAGCACTTTCCGGTTGTCGTCGGCCACAGCCAGTCCGCCCCGGTGGAGAATCACTTCGTTGATGGCTGTGGCGAGCGCCGTGTCGGTGGCGCCTGCGGCGATGATGTGGTGCGAGTCGTGGGCCACGCTGGAAGCGATGGCTCCGCGCTTCAGGCCGAAGCCCTTGACGAGCGCCACGGCGGGCGGTGCGGGCGTGTAGCGGTTATAAACGACGAGCTTGATGATGTCGCGGCTAGGGTCGGATTCTGCGAAACCGCCGCGCACGGCGGGAATTTCGAGCAGATGGTCGGTGATGATCTGACCATCGCGCACGCCGACGACATGGGCGGAGGCGTCTTCGGACGGCGCCGGGAGGCGCAGGTCGGCGGGCTGGAGAAGCGCGGCGTTGAACCGGTTTTCGGAAACCGGTTTTCCGGCGGGCAGGAACGAGACCCCTTCGCGGGCGACGCACTGGCCGCGCAGCCAGACTTCGCGGGGCTTGAAGGATTGCAGGTCATCCACGATCTGGAAGTCGGCGGTGTCTCCGGGCTGAAGCAGGCCGAGGGGGAGCTTGTAGTGTGTGACCGGATTGACGCAGGCCGCCTGCAGGATGGTTTGGAGCGCGATTCCCTTTTTGAACGCGAAGGCCGCGATGACATTGATGTGGTCGTGCAGCAGGTCGTCGGGGTGCTTGTCGTCGCTGCAGAACATGCACATGTCGGGATACCGCACAAGGAGGGGGATGAAAGACTCGAACTGGCGTGCGGCGGAACCGTAACGGATCAGGAGTTTGATCCCGGCTTTGATTTTCTCGCGGGCCTCGTCGAAGGAGAGGCTTTCGTGGTCGGTGGTGATGCCCGCGGCGGCGTAGACCCGTATGGCTTCGCCGGAAAGGCCGGGCGCGTGGCCGTCGATGGGAAGCCCCAGCGCGCGGGCTGCGGCGAGCTTGGCGAGGACGGCGGGATCCTGGTTGAGCACGCCGGGCACGTTCATCATTTCGGCGAGATGCGTGACACCGGGGAGCTTGAGGAGCCGGTCGACAGCGTCGGGGCCGAGTTCCGCACCGGCAGTCTCGAAGGGGGTCGCCGGAACGCAGGAAGGCACGCCGAAGCCAAAGACGAAGGGGGTCTGTTGCGCGAGGCGGAGCATCAGTTCCACGCCTGCCCCGCCGAGAACGTTGGCGATCTCGTGCGGGTCGGCCACGGCGGCGAGTGTGCCGTGCGTGACGGCGGCGCGCGCGAAGGCGGCGGGGGTGAGCATGGAGCTTTCGATATGGACGTGGGCGTCAACGAACCCCGGGAGGATATAACAGGGAGCGGGCGCCGGCTCGGGAGTGACCGAGGCGATCGTGCCCTGCGCCGAAACCGTCAGGAGGGCACCGTAACTCGTTTTCTTAATGGGATCGACCAGTGTGCCGCTGATGACCGTTTGCATGAGGAGACCTTCCGTTTTCTGATTGTGGAACCCTCGTTTCCTTTTGATTATTGAAACACAAAGGCAGGGCAGCACCAAGCCTAACTTTCGGCAGCTTTTCAAGTGCCGGGGGAAAATAAGGGGCTGGGGGATAAAAAAAGCGGAAGAATTTTTTTAAGAGGCGGCGTTTAGATAGATGTAACCCTTTTACGGATAAACAGTTAGGGGATTGAAAAAAAATCGCGTAAAAAACGTTTAGGCATTGACATTTGGTGGGGAAAAGTGTTGAATAATGTCACAAAAGGTCAAGATATGGGATTTACGGGCGGACAGAGTGCGGCGACCGCTGCCGGGCCGGGCTTGCTGGTCGGGCGGTTCGATCACGCGTTGGATCCGAAGCGGCGCCTGACGGTGCCCGCCGGTTGGCGGGACCTGATGGGGTCGCCCCCGTACGTGTATGTTTTCCCTGACCCGAACGAGAAGTGCCTGAACCTGATTCCCCCTGCGGAGATGGAGGGGCGGCTGGAGAAGCTGCGGCAACGCGCGCTGTTCGACAAACGCGCGAGCGTGGCGCTCCGGGTGTTCGGCGAGAATGCGGAACAGGCGGTCGTGGATGTGCAGGGGCGTATCCGTATCCGCGACAGGCTGTTGGCGTTCGCGCAGTTGACGGACACGGTCGTGATGATTGGCGCGATGAACCGTGTCCAGCTCTGGTCGCCCGCGTTGCGGCCCGAGGCGGAGACGGTGGATCAGTCCGCGTTGGCTGCGGCGTGCGAAACCTTGGACTTTTAGGAGGCTCCGCGCGGAAGCGCCGCGCGGGTTGACAAGTGATTTGGATCGCGGGCATGGCGCCGCCGCCGGAAAGGCGGACGCGGCTTTCGGGCGGGGACGTTTTGTTGCGCGATCATTATTTGGATGCGGGTGTGCCTGGAGGGGCTATGCATGTGCCGGTGTTGCTGCAGGAAACCGTGGACGCCCTTGCGGTTGTTCCGGGTGGCAGCTACATCGATGGGACGCTGGGCGGTGCGGGGCACGCATGTGAGATCCTGAAACGTGCGGGATCCGCCGGCAGGCTGCTGGGGATTGACCGGGACGCGGAGGCTCTGGAGCGTTCGGCCGCGCGGCTGGCGGCGGTGCCTGGGGAAAAAGTGCTGGCACACGGGACGCACGGAGAGATTCGGCGTCTGGCAGAGGCGAACGGGTTTGCGGCCGTGGACGGCATGGTGCTGGATCTGGGCGTTTCGTCCGAACAGCTCGATACGCCTGGCCGGGGGTTCAGCTTCCGGTTGGAGGGGCCGCTGGACATGCGCATGGATCCGACGCAAGGCGAGTCGGCGGCCGACCTGATCGCCCGGCTGGATGCGGACGCTTTGGCTGGGGTTTTAAGGCGGCTCGGCGAGGAACCGCAGGCGCGGCGGGTGGCGCAGGCGATCATCCGCGCTCAGGCGGAGTCCCCGATCCTGACGACGGGGCGGCTGGCCGGTGTGGTCAGCGCGGCGCTCGGCGGGCGGAAGGGGTCGAGGCATCCGGCGACGCGGGTGTTCCAGGCGTTGCGGATGGCGGTGAACCGGGAACTGGAGGAACTGGAGCGGGCGTTGGAAGATGGGCTGGGGTTGCTGAAACCGGGCGGGAGGCTGGCGGTGATCACGTTTGAGAGCCTGAGCGACCGTCTGGTGAAACAGCGTTTCGCCGCGCACGCCGGGCGATGGGTGTCGCTTCAGCAGGGGGGTGAGCGGTGGGAAGGTGAGTGGCCGGCCGTGACAAAGGTCACGCGGCGCGCGGTGGAGGCTGGCGCGGACGAGGTGGCGGCGAACCCGCGTGCGCGCTCGGCAAAGTTGCGGGCGGTTCAGCGGTGCGGGGCGCCGGAACGGCGGCGGCAAGCGGTTTGAGTTTGAAACAACATGCGATTCGTTAGGAGGGTGTGAAGATGAGGAGAAATCGTAAACGGCAGGCCAAGGCGAAAGTGCTCCCGCCGCATGTGGCGGGCATCATCGTGCTGTCGGTGAGCATGGTGCTGTGCTATTGGTTTATGGATTCCAAATGCGGCCAGTTGGGTCAGGAGATCCGGAAACACGAACAGAAGTTTCTGGCGCTTGAGAATGAGCGTGTCCGCGAAGAGGCGAGGTGGAACGAGAAGAAGACCCCCGAGAAACTTGAGCAGGCCATGCTGCAGCACGGGATCGCGATGACGTATCCGACTGCCGATCAAGTGGTGCGGATGGATGCCGCGACCGGCGCGCCTGTGCCGGGGCAGCTTTCGTTGGTGAGGTTTCACCGCAACCGTAACGCAAGCGAACGGGTCGCGAAAGCGGGACAGAAGTGAAAGTCCCCTCCGGAGGTTGACGGGTGGTTATGTATGAACGCGGCATACGGGTGCGTATCCTGCTGGTTGCCGCCGCGCTTTTTTTTGCGCTTGCCGGGGTTGGCGCGCGATTGGCCTTTTTACATCTCGCCGACCATTCCAAGTTGACCGGACGCGAATACAGGCGCACCTTGCTGGGGTTGCGCGGGCGGATTTTCGATTGCAACGGCGACCGGTTCCCGATGGCCGTCAGTTTGCCCGCGCGCCTGTTCTATCTGGATCCGCAGGCGGTCAAGAAAGAGCATGACCCGCGGCAGATCGCGAAGACCGTTGCCGAATGCCTGGATCTGCAGGAGGAGGACGTTCTCGCGAAGTTTAACCAAAAGGACTCGCGGTACATCAAACTGGGCGTGTCGCTGAACGACAAGGTCTTTGACCTCCTGTCTGACCCCAAGCACATCAGCGGTATCGGATCGGAAGACTTGGTGCGCCGTTCGTACCCGCAAGGCCGCCGCATGTCCCATGTGCTGGGCTTCGTCAACGCGATGGGCGTGGGCGGGGCCGGCATCGAGCAGCAGTACAACCGTTTTTTGACCGGCACGCCCGGCATGATCGAAAGCGAATTGGATGCGGGCCGGCGCGAAATCTGGATCCGGCGCAAGATGTATGTCCCCGCGATCGCGGGATCCGATATCTATCTGACGGTGGATCACAATATCCAGTACGAGGTGGAACTGGCGCTGAAAGAAGTGGTCGAGAAGTTTGAGGCCAGTGGCGGTTGGGCGATCGTGCAGCGGGTCAAGACCGGCGAAATTCTTGCCATGGCCTCCTACCCGGATTTCGATCCGGGGCAGTACACCCAGGAGAGTCTCGACGTGTGGCGGAACAGCGCCCTCGCGATCGTCTACGAGCCGGGGTCGATCATGAAGGCGGTGACCGTGGCGGCGGCTTTGAACGAACGCATCGTGACGCCGAACACGCTGATCGACGCGGGAGAGGGATGCTGGATGTACGCGGGCAAGCCGTTGCGCGACCATGTCATGGGGCGGATCACGGTCAGCACCGCGCTGAAGAAATCGAGCAACATCGCGTGCGCGAAGATTGGCCTGATGTTGGGGAACAAAAGGCTCGAAACCTACTTGAGGGCTTTCAATTTCGGCGAGAAGCTCGGGATTGAGCTACCGGGCGAGGAGCGGGGTATTCTCGCCCGGTCTAAGGATTGGGACAAGCTCAAGCCCGTTCGGGTGCCGATCGGTCAGGGCGTGGCGGTCACGGGGCTTCAGATGATCAACGCCTACTCCACGTTGGCGAACGACGGCGTGATGATGAAGCCGTATCTGGTGAGCCGGATCGTGTCTTCGGGCGGCGAGACGGTTTTTAAGGCTACGCCGGAGGTTCTCGGCCGCCCTGTCCGCCCCGAGGTCGCGCGGGCGGTGCGCGAGATGCTGATCGGTGTGACGGAAGAGGGTGGGACGGGCAAACGCGCGTCAGTGCCGGGCTATTCGGTCGGCGGGAAGACGGGAACCGCGCAGAAGGCGGTGCCCGGCGGTTATTCGAGCACGGATTACTATGCGTCCTTTGTGGGTTTTGTGCCGGCGCGCGAGCCCGTGTTCAGCGTTTTGGTTTCGGTGGAACGGCCGCGGCCGCAACACACGGGGGGGTTTGTTTCAGCACCCGCTTTCGCGAAAATAGCGGCGGCCACAGCGCGTTATCTCGAAGTGCCGCCTGACCTGCCGCTGGAGGAAGAAGGGCTGGCGGTGAATCATCCCTAATGGCGCGCTCGCGAGCGGAGTCGCGGCGGAAAAGGAAAGCGATGAAATTTACGGAGATTCCAGAACTGTCGATTCTGTTGGAAGGGGACGCGCCGGGCGTGGCTTTTAGCGGGGTGCAGTGCGATTCCCGCAGGGTCAAGCCCGGAGACCTTTTCGTGGCGGTCACGGGGCACCGCGAGGAGGGGGGCAAATATGCGGGCGCGGCCTTGGCGAAAGGCGCGGTGGCGATTCTTTCTGAAACCCCGCTGCATGAATGTTCCCGTCACCTGGTACTGGTCAAGGACGCGCGGCGCGCGCTGGCGTGCCTGGCATCGGCCCTCAACGGCTGGCCTTCCCGCACGCTGCGCGTGTACGGGATCACCGGGACAAACGGCAAGACGACGGCGGCGTGGCTGTTGCGCGAGATCCTGCGTGCGGCCGGCTTGAATCCCGGTCTCCTGACGACGGTCAAGGTCGAGTACGGGGGGCGCGAAATCCCCGCGGCGCGGACGACGCCCGACGCCTGCGAACTCCAAAGCCTGTTGGCCGCGATGCAGGGCGCGGGGTGCGACTCGGCGGTGATGGAGGTCTCTTCCCACGCGCTGGATCAGCAGCGGGTGGCGTACCTGAAGTTTGCGGGCGCGGCGTTCACCAACCTGTCGCAAGACCACCTCGATTACCACGTCACGATGGAAGCCTATTTCGAGGCCAAGAAGAGGCTCTTCGCGCAACTCGCCCGGGAAACGCCGGGCGCGCCCGCCATCTGTTTCCGTGACGCCGGGTATGGGGAGCGGATGGCGGAGTATCTGGCGACGCTTCCGCTGAGGCTCGTCACCTGCGGGTTTTCGCCGGCCTCCAACCTGTGGGCGGAAGACGTGTCGGTGACGACCGGCGGCAGCCGGTTCACGCTGGTGACGCGGGACGGCGGGCGCCGGGCATTATGCGTCCATCTGGCAGGCCGGTTCAACATTGCGAACATGCTGTGCGCGGCGGGGCTGGCGCTGGAGGCGGGGGTGTCTCTGGATGCGGTGGCGTCCGCGCTGGAAGCGGCCAGACCGCGCTGGGGCCGGTTGGAGCGGGTGCCCGCGCCGGTGCCGGCCACGGTGTTTGTGGATTACGCGCACACCGATGACGCGCTGACAAATGTGCTGGGAACCCTGCGCGAGATGACGCGGGGCCGGTTGACGGTCGTGTTCGGGTGCGGCGGGGACCGGGACCGCACCAAGCGGCCGCTGATGGGGCGCGCGTGCGCGGCATTGGCGGACCGGTTGGTGATCACCTCCGACAACCCGCGCAGCGAGGAGCCCTCGGCGATTATTGGCGAGATCCTGGCGGGTGTGTCGGCGGGGACAACGTATGAGGTGGAGCCGGACCGGCGTGCGGCGATCCGCCGCGCGTTGGAGGGTACAGCCCCCGGCGATGTGGTGCTGGTGGCGGGCAAGGGGCACGAGCCGTTCCAAGAGTTGGCGGACCGTACGGTTCCCTTCGATGACCGGCAGGTGGTGATGGAAGAGGCGGAGAAGTTCGGGTGAGGAATGTCAGCGGGGCAACCACAGGTTTTTGATGCGGCCGCTTTTGCGGGGTGGGTGTCGGGCGCGTCCCAGGCGTTGCCCGAGACCTTGCATGGGGTGACGCAAGATTCGCGTAGCGTGACGCCCGGATGCCTCTATGTCGCGTTGCGCGGCGAGCGGTTTGACGGGCATGATTTTGTGGCGCAGGCCCTGCGTGCCGGCGCGGCGGCGGCCTTGGTCGAAGAGGCGTGGCAGGCGCCTCAGGCGGCGTGGCCGCTGATCCGCGTGCGGGACACACGGCAGGCGTTGTGCGAGGCGGCGCGCGCGTGGCGGCTGCAGAGCCGTGCGCTGATCGTGGGGCTCACGGGCAGTTCGGGGAAAACGACGACCAAAGAGATGTCGGCCGCGCTTTTCTCGGCGGGCGGCCGCGTATGCGCCACACAGGGAAACCTCAACAACGAGATCGGGTTGCCCCTGAGCCTGCTGACACTGGCTCCGGATACGGCGTACGGCATTTTCGAGTTGGGCTCGAGCCATCCGGGGGAAATCGCGCGGTTGGCGGACATGCTCCGGCCCCGCGCGGCAATCATTTCCAGCATCGGCCCCGCGCATATCGAGGCGTTCGGGTCGGTCGAGGCGATCGCCCGGGAGAAAGGCGCGTTGCTCCGCGCGCTGCCGGCTGACGGGTTCGCCGTGCTTTGCCGGGAGACCGAGTGTTTCGGGCAGTTGGCGGAAGCGTCCGCCGCGCCCGTGGTGACGACCTCGCTGGTGACGGAGGATGCGGATTTCAGCGGCCGTTTTTTGGATCCGATGAGCGGCATGGTCTGTGTGCTGGAACGCGAGACCGGCGTGCAGACCGTGTTGCGCAGCGGGTTGCCGGGCGAGCACAACGCCTCCGACCTCCTGTTGGCGTTTGCGGCGGCGCGCACGGCGGGGGTGCCGCCTCAAGAGGCCGCGCAGGCTCTGCTCGGGATGCGCTGGGAGGTCTCTGTGCGCGCCGGCGTGATGTTTGTGAACGACGCCTACAACGCCAACCCGCAGAGCATGGCGGCTGTGCTGAGGACCTTCATGAAACTGCCGTGTGAGGGGCGGCGCGTGGTTGTGCTCGGGGATATGTTGGAACTGGGCGGGCATGCCGAAGCCTTGCACCGCGAGGTGGGGCGGTGTGTGGCGGAACTTTCTCCGGATGTCTTGGTGGCCGTCGGGGAAAACGGTGTCCGCTATTTGGCGGACGAGGCGGTGAAGGCCGGTCTCGCCGCACCGCGGGTGACGTGTTTTGCGGATGCGGCAGAGGCTTCCGCCGCAAGCGAAGGGCTTTTCAGGCCGGGTGACTGTGTTTTGCTGAAAGCGTCGCGCGGCATGAGATTGGAGCGGATACTGAATGAATGGCGGGTATGACGGCGTAACCGCACTGGTGTTGGGTGCGGGCGTGAGCGGCGAGGCCGCGGCGTTGCTGGTGTTGGCACGCGGCGGCAGCGTTGTTGTTGCCGATGAGGGCGAAGCGTCCAAGCGGGCGGAGACGGCGGCGCGGGTGCGCCAGGCCGGCGGGCGCGTGGTCTTCGGCGGCGGCTTGCCGGACGGGGCGTTTGACGTTTGTGTGGTGAGCCCGGCTTTTGCGATGCGCCACCCGTGGGTCGAGGCGTGCAGGGCACGGGGCATTCCGATGATTTCCGAACTGGAATTGGGCGGGTGTTACTGGCCGGGGAAAATCTTGGCGGTGACGGGCAGCAAGGGCAAGAGTTCGCTCGTCAAGTTCTGCGCCGACACGTTTGAGCGTGCGGGTGTTTCCGCGTCGCCAGCGGGCAATTACGGGATTCCGCTGTGCCGGTTGGTTCTGCAACACCCGGGGCTGGAGTGGGCGGTGACAGAGGTCAGTTCGTTCCAGATGGAGCACACGCGGACATTCAGTCCCGATCTGGCTGTCCTGCTGAATCTGCAGGCCGACCATTTCGACCGTCATGCGGACATGGCGGAGTACAAGGCGCTGAAGCTGAAACTGTTCGCCGCCATGCGCCCCGGGACGGTCGCGTTGATGCCGGCGGGTTTGAACGATGAAGGGTGTGTGCCGGAAGACGTCATCCAATGGCGGTTCGGGGCGGATGCGGGGTGTGACTGGCGTTATGCGGAGCATGCCGTGACGGGAATGGTGGACGGTCACCTCTGCAAAATCGGGATGCGAGGCTCCTGGTTTGACAATCCGGTTCTGGGGTTGGCGGCGGCGGCGGGGGTGGCGGCGTTGCGGGCGGCCGGTTTGAGCGACGCGCAGATCGGGCAGGGGCTGACGGCTTTCCAGCCGTTGCCGCACCGCGTGCAGTTTGTGGGCGAGAGCAAAAATGGCGTGCGCTATGTGGACGACTCCAAAGCGACGAGTTTGTCGGCAACGGCGGCGGCGTTACGGATGGTGCGGCCTCCGGTCCGTCTGATCGCCGGGGGGCTGCTGAAAGAGGATGATCTCGAAACCATAAAAGAGTTGCTGACACAACGCACAAAAAAAGTATATCTTATTGGACATTGCTCTAGACGGATGTTTCAGGCGTGGTCCACGTCGGTTCTCTGCGAGGAGTACGGGACACTTGAGTGTGCCGTTGCTGCGGCCGCACGCGAAGCCCAAACGGGCGAGACCGTGTTGCTGTCGCCGGGCACTGCGAGTTTTGACCAATTTACAAGCTATCGGGAAAGGGGAGAACGTTTCACGGCACAGGTTCGCGCGGTTGCGGATCTCTGAACGTTTCTTTTCTGAGGGCAAGAAGGACAAGGAGACACAATGAATCGTCAAGTCATGCGTGTTGTTGCGGGCGTCAACCTGATTGCGGGTTGCCTCCTGTTGCAGGGTTGCGGTATGTTTGGAAGAAAGACGGATACAACCACAACGACCTTGCCCAGCGGCGAGCAGCCTCTGGTCGAAGTGCAGCCGGTTGAACCGGTGACGCCTGCTCCCCAGGTGGAGACGGCGCCTGTGGAGTTGCCCGCTATGACGGCGACGACGCCTTACACGATTCAGCGCGGGGATACCCTTTCGGCGGTCGCCTACAAGTATAACCTGCGCTGGCAGGACGTGGTGGCGGTCAATCCCGGCATCTCGCCGAACAGGCTGCGCATAGGGCAGGTGATCCAGTTGCCCGGCCAGGTGGACGTTGCCAAAGCCCGCCATGTTCCGGTTGCGACACCGAAAGTGTCGGCGCCCAAGACCAAGGCTCCCAAGTCTGCCGCTGTGGCCGGCCCGATGACATCGTATGTCGTGAAGTCGGGCGATTCGCTTTCGGTGATTGCGCACAAGCACGGCATTAAGACCGCCGCGCTCCGTGAGGCAAACGGCTTGAAGAGCGACCGGATTGTCGTCGGGCAGAAGCTGAAGATCCCGGGCGCGAAGAAGACCCCGGCGGCCGAACCCGCTGCCAAGAAGACGGCTGTTGCCGCGGTGCCTAACATGGTCGCGCCGAAAGCCTCTGTGACGACGCCCCCGAAGGCGGCCGCTCCGGCGGTGACGCCTGCCGCGCCTGCCACGCCTCCCGCGCCGCCGCCTGCCGCGGTTCCCGCCGCCGGCGCGGTCGAGTCCGCTCCGGTCAAGGTTGAGACGGCACCGCCGCCCGCGCCTGCGGCCGAAGCGAATGTCCAAACCTACACGGTGAAAGAGGGCGAAGACCTTTATGCCGTCGCGATCCGCTGGGGCGTGAGCCCGAGCGATCTGAAGGCGCTGAACAACCTGACCTCTACTGAGCTGAAGGCCGGCACCGTCCTGAAAATCCCGGGTGCCGCCCAATAACCGGATCGGAACGGGGTATGCGCAAGACGCTGACTACACTCGCATTGACCGTAGTCATGCTTCTGGGGTTAGGGATTGTCCTGTTGGCAACGGCCAGCGCAGTGCGGGCTCAAGGCTTATATGCCGACCCGCACTTTTTTGTTAAACGCCAGTTGTTGTGGCTCGGTTTTTCGGCTGTTACGGTGTTCGTCGTCAGCCGGTTTGATTACCATTGGTGGAAAGAGACGCCGCTTTTCACGGTCGGTTTTTTTCTGGTCGTGCTGATCGCGCTGTTGCTGGTGATCTGTCCGGGAATCCGTTTCAAGGTCAACGGCAGTTACCGGTGGCTCAACCTCGGGCCGCTGCGTATGCAGCCCAGCGAGGTGGCCAAAGTGATGTGCGTGGTGGCGATGGGGGTTTGGATGGACCGCATCGGCTGGCGCGTGCGCCAGTTCTGGAAAGGCGCTGTTTTCCCCGCCGTGGGGCTAGGCGTGATCGCGGGCCTGCTGGTGCTGGAGCCCGATTTCGGGTCGACCATGGTGGTGTGTTTCGTGGGCGGGATCATGATGTTTGTGGCCGGGACGCGGATCCCGCACCTGCTGTTGTTCGGGGGAATCGGGACGGTGGGCGTGGGGGCTATGCTTCTGATGAACGCAAACCGCATGAGGCGCATTGCGGCGTGGCTACCCGATGGGTTGAGACAACTTCTTGAGAAATGGCTGCCCGGCCTGCCCAGTCACACCGGAGAGGTCGTGTCGACGGCGAATTACCAGTTGGAGCAGGCCATCCTCGCCTTCAAGAACGGAGGCCCATGGGGGGTGGGTTTCAACCAGAGCATCCAGAAATACAACTACCTGCCCGAGGCGCACACCGATTTCATTTTCGCCATCGGAGGGGAGGAGTTCGGCTTTGGTTTCTCGATCGGGGTTGTGCTGGCGTACGCGATCATTCTGGTCTGCGGCATCCTGATCGCGATGCGCGCGCCAGACCGGCTCGGGCGGATGCTGGCCTTCGGCATGACGCTGCTGCTCGTTTTTCAGGCGGTTTTCAATATCGGCGTGGTGACCGGCTGCCTGCCGACCAAGGGGTTGGCGTTGCCCCTCATCAGTTACGGGGGGACCAATCTGATCACGGCGCTTTTTGCGGTGGGCACGCTGATCAATGTCGGCAAGCATGTGGATGTGTTTGACGAGCGCATGCATACGCAGGTGGTCCGCAACGCTGCCAAAGAAGTGTAGAAGTCAGGGAAGCAAAAAGCGGCTGCATCATGTCGATCGTGGGAGAGAGGAGCGTGTTTGATCGGATCCATGCGTCTGTCCGGCTGGGAGCCATGGGCGTTTTTGTGTTGGCGCTCAGTGCCGGATCAGGATGCGGGTCACTGCGCGGGGCAGCGTCTGCCGGCAGTGGACGCGACGCGCGGTTTCTGGAATACCGGAGCGAGGCTGTGCGGTTGCGCGGGTTGCCGCTGACGCGCGAGGTCGCGGTGGAGCGGGAGACGCGGGAGGCGCTGTTGGCGGCGTTGGAGGCGGAACTCGACAAGCCGGAGGAACGCCGTTTCTTGGCGGAGACCGAGCGGCTGTTGCACCAGTTCCGGGTGTTGGAGCCGGGAATACCGTTGCGGGACATCTACCTGAAACTCATGGGCGATCAGGTGGTCGCCTATTATGACCCGGAAAAAAAGAGGGTCGCGTATGTGGACGGGGCTGCCCCCGAGCAAAAAGGTGTGGGGCCGCAGGTCGAGCGGTTCACGTATGTTCACGAGTTCTGCCATGCGGTCGAAGACGCGCATTTTGATCTCAACCGCTTGACCAAGGCGTCGCTCACGGATTTGGACAGGAATCTGGCGCTGACCTCGTTTGCCGAAGGGAACGCGGTGCTTGTCGGGGTGGACAGCCTGTGCGGCGACCGCCCGGTGAATACCGCGACCCCGCTCGGGTCACTCCTTGTTTCATCGGTCAACCGTCTTGACGTGTCGGAGAATGTCGCGGGAGAGCTGAAGGACTGCCCGCCGTTTCTGGCCGGCGCGCTGCTGCGGCCTTACTTGGATGGCGCCGCATTCTGTAACCGGCTCCGCCGTTACGCGGGGTGGCCGTCGGTCGATGAGGCCTACCGTTCGAGCCTCCCGTCCACGACGGCCGAAATCCTCTATCCCAGGCGGCGTTACCTGCGCCCCTTCGCGCCGGCGGTGTTCACGCCGGCGGAGGGAGTGTTCGCGGGGCTGAAGCCGGGAACCGCGTTGACGAACAGCCTGGGGGTTCTCGGCACAGCCCTGTGGCTGGGCGGGGAAAAGATGGTGTCCGCGCGTCAGTTCGGCTTTCTCAAAGGCTGGATGGGAGACCGCGTCTACCTGTGCGAAGGCACGGACGGTGTGACCAGGACGGTGTGGCTGAGCTACTGGGAGCGTCCCGGTATGGCGCGCGCGTTCTGCCGGGAAGTGGAGCGGCGGTTGGGCGGCCGGGCGTTCTCGGGCGTCCCGTCGTGCGTGCGGCGCGAAGGCCGTCTGGTTGCTGCGGCGTGGGTCACGGGCGCAAACGCCACGCCTTTGGCCTGCAAGAATCTGGCGGCGTGCGCGCTGGACTCGCGCGTGTCGGCCGAGACCCCTTCGCTGGCGGCTTCCTGGTGGTTCGATACGCCCTGTCCGGTGCGTTTCCCTTCGGGCAGAAACGGTATGGGGTTTGAGGTGCTGGGCGGGTATGCGGCGGATGTCCGCGCCGGCGAACACGCGTGCCGGTTCAATCTCGCGTGCGGGGCGCTGCTGCGGGCGGAGAGCAACCCCGACCGGCATTATTACGGGACGCTGTGCGGGCTGTTGCGGCACGTGGGTGACGCGCGTTCGGATTTCACGTTCTGGCAAGTGCCGCTGGTCGCCACCTGGCACCGGCAGGGAACCGGCGAAGCCCGCCGTTTCAGGTGGAGTGTGCTCGGCGGTCTTTTGGCCGATGGCGATGGGCAACGCGTGCGCGTGTTGTTCGTGCCGGTATGGCGGGCGGCGGGGGGCAGGCGCGTCCCGCCCGGCTCCGGGGCGGCGCCTGCGGATGGAAAGCGCCCCCCGACATGATTTTTCGTTACCGCCAGTGTCTGGGATAACGGGCCATACGCGCCCGCTGTTCTTTTTCAGGCGGCCTGGTAACAGAGAGTCAACGAATAGAAAGGAACAAAGAGGTATGGAAAGCAGTTCATATAACCCGTTTCATGTGGCGCAGTCCCAGTTCGACCGCGTAGCGGAGATGTTGAATCTGGAACCGGGAGTGCGCGAGTTGTTGCGTCAGCCGATGCGGGAGTACCAGTTCACGATCCCCGTCCGGATGGACGATGGGACGATCCGCGTGTTCAAAGGGTTCCGGATCCAGCACAACGACGCGAGGGGGCCCGCAAAAGGCGGCATCCGGTTCCATCCCATGGAGACGGTCGACACCGTGCGCGCCCTGTCAATGTGGATGACGTGGAAGTGCTCGGTGGTGGATATCCCGCTGGGGGGTGGCAAGGGCGGCGTGATCTGCGACCCTCACCACCTGAGCCTGCGCGAGCAGGAGCAGATTTGCCGCGGGTGGATCCGCCAGATCGCGAAGAATATCGGGCCGATCAGCGATGTGCCGGCGCCGGATGTGATGACCAACGCCCAGCACATGCTGTGGATGCTCGACGAGTTCGAAACGATTCGTGGCGGACGTTACCCGGGGTTCATCACCGGCAAGCCTGTGGGCATGGGCGGTTCTCTCGGGCGCACCGAGGCCACAGGGTTCGGGGTGGTCTCCACGTTGCGTGAGGCCTTGAAGGGTTTGGGAATCGATGTGGCGGCCACGACGGCGAGCGTGCAGGGGTTCGGCAACGTGGCGCAGTATGCCGTGCAGTTCTACACGCAGCTTGGCGGTTCGGTCGTGGCCATCTCCTGCTGGGATCAGGCCGATAAAACCTCGTACACGTACCGCAAGAAGGCAGGCGTCAATCTTGCCGAATTGCGCGGCATTTCGGACAAGTTCGGCGGGATCGACAAGAACCGCGCCCGCGACCTCGGCTACGAGGTGTTGGCGGGTGGCGCGTGGCTGGAGCAGGACGTGGACATCCTGTTCCCTGCGGCGATCGAGAACCAGATCAACCGCGAAACGGTTCAGAAGATCGCGAAAGGCGTCAAGGTCATTGCCGAGGGTGCCAACGGCCCCACCACGCCCGAGGCGGATGAGCTCATCAAGCAGCGCGGCATTATCGTGTTGCCGGATTTCCTTACCAATGCGGGCGGTGTGACCTGCAGTTACTTCGAGCAGGTGCAGTGCAACACCAACTACTTTTGGGGGAAGGACGAGGTGCTGGCCAAGCTCGACACCCGGATGAGTTCCGCGTACGCGGCCGTGGAGGAGCTGGCCCGCAGCCGGAAGCTCTACATGCGCGACGCCGCATACATGATCGCGATCAAACGGGTGGCCGAAGCGGTTCGGTTGCGCGGCTGGGCGTGATATGCGCGGCCGCGAAATGCCCGTGACGGCGGGGCGGGGCCGCGCGCGCGCACCCCGCCGCTTCCGGCGTGCGGGCGTGGGAGATGGAGTCCGGAAGGCGCACATGACGAGCGACGGGGGCGGTTCACAACGGGCCGGTAACAGCCGGTTACCTTGCGAGCCAGCCGCCGTCCACGACCAGCACGTGGCCGTTCATGTAGTCCGAGGCCGGTGAGGCGAGGAACACGACGGCGGACATCAGGTCCTCCGGCGTGCCCCAGCGGCCCGCAGGGATGCGGTCCAGGATCGCCTGGTTGCGTGCCGGGTTCTCGCGGATCGGCCGGGTGTTCTCCGTCGCGATGTAGCCGGGGGCGATCGCGTTGGTGCAGATCTTGTGCGGCGCGAGTTCGTTCGCCATGAGCATGGTCAGGCTTTTGATGCCGCCCTTTGATGCCGCGTAGCCGGGCACGAGGATGCCGCCCTGGAACGAGAGCATGGAGGCGATGTTGATGATCTTGCCTCCGCGGCCTTGCGCGATCATCTGCTTGGCCGCGGCCTGGCCGAGGAAGAAGGGCGTGCTCAGGTTGATCCCGAGCACGTCGTTCCAGTTCTTTGCGCTGTGTTCGGTGAACGGCTCGCGCCGGATGATGCCCGCATTGTTGACCAGAATGTCCACGCCGCCGAGCTGCTTGACCGCCTCCGCGACGATCTGCGGGGCGACCTCTTCGCCTTTGCCCAGGTCGGCGGTGAGGACGCAGGCCTTGCGTCCCAGCGCTCTGATTTTATCCGCGGTCTCGTCCATAGGGATCACGTCGACGAGCGCCACATCCGCGCCGGCCTCCGCCAGCGCAATGGCGTAGCCTTGCCCGATGCCTCGCCCGCTGCCTGTGACGATGGCGTTTTTTCCGTTGAGTTTGAACTGGTCGAGAATCATGGGGGTCTCCGTTCGTAAGTGGGTTAGTGCGTTCGTGGATGTCCTCCGTCATTTGACGGTGACGTTAACAGGGTGGCGCAGGGCTTCAGCGAAAGAAGAAACGTAGGCGTTCCAGTACTCCGGTTTCACGAAGTCGCCCGCGCCGCTCCAGCCTGCGCCCGCGTACCAGACGAAGGGTTTGTCCGCGGTCAGTGTGCCGAGCAGATAGACGCACCCCTGCGCGTCGGTGGCGAGCGTGCCGCCGTGCGGCAGGACGAGCGCCGTGCAGATGGAACCCTTGCCTGTCTGGGCGGGCTCGTAATTCGCGAGCCAGCCTTGTTCCGGATCGGTTGCCAAAAGACCGTTGTGCAAGTGTCCGGCCGAGATGTCGAGCCCCGGCCCGCCCGCGACGCTTGCGGCTCCCGCGAGGGTAAAGCGGCTCTCGAAACGGGTGAGGTGCGACCCGGCATCGAGGCTCACGCGGCGCGTTTCGGAGACCGTCACGCCGTTCCCGCACGCCCACGGCGCGTAGGTCAGCTCGAAGACCGTGCGCACCGGGCCGCTGGCGAGGTGGTTCTGTGTGACCCAGTTGCCGCTCGTGAAACACGCGCCGGCGTTGAAAACGCCGATGCCCCCGCATCCCCGTCCGGTGCCGACCTTGTAGAAGTCCATGCCCTCGCCGTGGTCGTCGTGATAGTTGCGGCTCTTGTACCATGCGTTGATGACGGGGTGCCGGACGCGCTTGCACCAGACGTCGATGCCGCTGGAGAACAGTCCTTCACCGGCCGGCGCGGGTTGCGACACCTTGGGCCCGTACACGCGGTAGGCCATGCGGTCGTTTTCCCATGTGTAGTCGTCCATGCGTTCCGGGACATAACGGCTGAAGCAGACCGCAGTTTCCGGCGCGGCGGGGACGGTGTCGCTCTCGAAAACCCAGAACGCGCGGCTCTGCCTGGCGAGGAAATAGGTCTTGAAGATTAGCCCGTCGGGCGTGCCGTCGCCGTTGGCATCGATGAGCTGGTGGGGCAGCACCGCGCCGTTGCGCACGTCGAAGACCCGCACCTTGTCCGCCCTCATCCCCAGCTTGGGCCAGTCGAGGGTGACGGTTTCGGCGCTGCGGTAGAGGCCGAGCGGGTTCACCGTTTCAACGGTCTTGCGGTCCGGGTGCGCGTCGGCGATGGCCAGCTTGCGCAGTTCCATGGCGGCGCAAAGGTAGGCGCCGACGGCGTAGACCTCGTGGGCGTCCGCGGTGTAAGCGGCAGGGCCGGCCCCGATGGGCTGCACCCAGCCGAGCCGCCCCTCGGGCGTGATGTTCCGCGTGATGGCCCTCCACGATTTCTCGACACAGGGGAGATATTCGGCCCGGTCGAGGATCCCGTTGTTGATTCCCCACAGGAGGCCGAACGTGAAGAACGAGGTGCCGCTCATCTCCTGCAGGTTGGGGTCTTCAGGGTCGAGCAGGCTGGGGCGCCATGCGCCATCGGCATGCTGGGCGTGCTTGATGGCCGCAGCCATCTCCCTGTACAGGTTCACATAGAAAGGCCGCGCAGGCCAGTCGGCGGGCAGGTCGCGCAGGATGAAGGGCAGCGAGCCGAAGACCCAGCCGTTGCCTCGGCACCAGAAAACGTGCTTTCCGTTCTTTGTCCGCTTCGCGAAGTACGTCGAGTCGCGGAAAAAGAGCCGGTGCTCTTTGCT
>JALHET010000229.1 GCA_022839525.1 Lentisphaerota bacterium | reverse complement strand
CCGACCTCTGCCTCGCCTATCTGCCGGGGCTCGACTACGATCTTCAACGCTTCGGCCCGGATCACCCGAAAAGCGTCAGGGCCCTTCAGACCGTCCGCGCGGAACTGGAGCGGCTGTTCGCCGCGGCGCGCGCCAATGGCTATGAGACCGCGGCCTTCGGCGACTACGCGATCAGCCCAGTGACGTGCGGCCCAGTCTTCCCGAACCGAGCCCTGCGCGAGGCCGGACTCTTCGCCGTGCGTCAGGTGCGCGGCATGAGCTACCCCGACTTCTATCAGAGCCGAGCCTTTGCGCTGGCCGATCACCAGATCGCGATGGTGACCTGTTTCGACACCTCAGCCTATTCGCGCGTGGCCGACACGCTGCGTTCCCTCGACGGTGTCGCGCAGGTGCTGGACAAACCCCGGCAAGCCGCGCTAGGCGTGGATCACCCCCGCGCAGGCGATTTCCTGCTGGTGGCCAAACCCGGCGCGTGGTTCGCTTATCCCTGGTGGGACGATCCCCGCGAAGCGCCGGACTATGCGGCTCATGTGGACATCCATAACAAGCCCGGCTACGACCCCTGCGAACTCTTTTTCGGTCGTACGCCCTTCCAGACCTCCTTCGACACCACCCGTATCAAAGGCACCCACGGCCTCGCGGATGCCGGGCATGAGACCGCCTTTCTCTCGACGATCCCGTTCAAATCCGATACATTACAGGGACTCGCTTGTGACTTTCGCGATTGGCTCGCCTGAATGAAAAAAATTGTCCAGAAATTTTCGGTGCCGTTCACCTATCCGGTCTGGTTCACGCACCATGTAGTCGATCCGTCGAACAAAACATTGTCCTCTATCCTACGCCCCCCGTCTGCCGGCCCTGCCCGCGCGTTGGTCGTGGTGGACACGGGCCTCGCCGACGCGTCGAAGCACCTGACCCGTCAAATCGAACGTTATTTCCGCGCGCACCGGAACCGTCTCTGCCTCGTCCGAAAACCTATAACCGTGCCGGGCGGCGAGAACGCCAAAAACGGCTGGTCCGAGGTACGCGGGATCATGACCGCCGCCAGCGCGGAGCACTTGGATCGCCACAGCTATGTCATCGCGGTCGGCGGCGGCAGCGTGCTCGACATGGTCGGCTTCGCGGCCTCGCTGGTTCACCGCGGCCTGCGTTTCGTACGCATCCCCACGACGGTCCTGTCGCAGAATGACGCCGGTGTGGGCGTAAAGAACGGTATGAACGCTGGCGGCGCGAAAAATTTCCTGGGCACTTTTGCCCCGCCTTTCGCGGTGATCAATGATTTCGAATTCCTCAAGACATTGCCCCTGCGCGAGTGGATTGGCGGCGTGGCCGAAGCCTTCAAAGTCGCGATCATTAAGGACAAGCCCTTTTTCACATACCTCTGCAAACACGCCGCCGCCTTGCGGGAACGCGACCAGACCGTCATGGAGAAAGTGGTCACCAAAACCGCCACGCTGCACCTGCGCCACATCGCCACTTCGGGCGACCCCTTTGAGATGGGCAGCGCGCGCCCGCTCGACTTCGGCCACTGGGCCGCGCACCGGTTGGAACTCATGTCCGATTTCACCCTCGGGCACGGCACCGCCGTCGCCATCGGCATTGCGCTCGACAGTACGTATGCCATGCTGAAGAAGTTCATCTCGCAGGCTGAGCGCGATGCCGTCATCCGGGGACTCGCCGACTGCGGACTGCCCGTGTGGTCTCACCTGCTGGCACGTAAAAACACGGACGGCGAACCGGAAGTGCTCGCCGGACTCGAACAGTTCCGCGAGCACCTTGGCGGCCGGCTCTGCATCACGTTGCCCGCGCCGCTCGGTGCCAAGCGCGAAGTCCGCACCATCAACCTGCCCCTGATGAAAAAGGCCATCGGCTTGCTGCGTCCGCAGCAACACGCCATCCACATCTCGAAGTAAGGAGATCCGCCTTGTGAGACGAAACGCCTTTGTGCCGATGCTGGCCGCTTTCTTTGTCCGGACTCGCGTGCGCCGAGACGCCCTGCGCGACTTCGGCAAACGGTATTTTGAGGTGTACGAGATAATGAGAAAGGATAACGCTTACCGCTGAACGTTTAACGCTCAAGGTTCAAGGGAGACCGGCGATGCTTGAGCGTTGGACGTTGTGCGTTGGACATTGAGCGTTCAACCATGTTTTCCAATAACCAGATGCTTTGGTGGGGACGTTTTGATCCCGCCTACTCCCGCAACGGTGTGATGCGCGGGCACCTCGCCGCGCTGGGCTGGAACATCCGCGACTTCCATCCGACGCTCTGTGCGCTGGGCGACATCGAAGCGTCGTTGCGGAGGCTGCCGAAACCGGCTGTGGTATGGGTTCCCTGTTTCCGCCAGCGCGACATGGCCGCCGCGCGCCGCTGGTGCGACCGCCACGGCATGCCGCTGATTTTCGACCCGCTCATCAGCGCCTACGACAAACAGGTGTGGGAGCGCTTCAAACTCCAGGACGGCAGCCCCGCGGCACAGAAACTTTTGGCATGGGAGCGCGGGCTTTTCGCCAAAGCCGACCGTGTGATCGCCGACACCCCTAGCCACGCCCGTTTCTTTGCGGAAACCCTCGGCGTACCGGAAGAGCGCCTCCGTACCGTTTATGTGGGTGCGGACGAGACGCTCTTCCGCCCCGCGCCCGACCGCGCACCCAGCTCGCCGATTGACGTACTCTTCTACGGCAGTTTCATCCCGCTGCACGGCGCTCATACAATCATCGAGGCCGCGCGTATTTACCAAGGACCACCTGTCCGTTGGTGCCTGCTGGGTGACGGCCCAGCGAAACCCGAGTGCCGGAAGGCCGCAGAGGGGCTGGCCAACGTTTTTTTCGAAGACCGCATCCCGTACGCCCAACTGCCCGCACGCATCCATCGCGCCGATATCCTGCTCGGCGTTTTTGGGACAACCAATAAGGCCGGACGAGTCATACCCAACAAGGTCTTCCAGGCTCTGGCCTCGGGGCGGCCGGTCATCACGCGCGTGTCCGACGCTTATCCCGCAGATGTCGGCAAATCAGAGGCTCTCGCGTTCGTGCCGCCGGGCGATCCGAAAGCCTTGGCTTCGGCAGTGGATGAATGGGTCACGCACAGCAAAACCCTGACCGGACGCGGTTATGCCGCCAGCACGCTCTACAACCGCGTTTTTTCAACCACAGTCATCCGAAGGCAACTCTCTGACAGCCTGTCCCTCATCAAGACGGGGAACCCTTCCCACCGATAGCCCACAATCACCCGTAACGCTTCACAAAAACAGGATCACACGGCCATGCCAGAAAACGACAGCACCCCCAATCCCAACGAACGACAGATCTTTCTTTTCTTGCTCTGGGAAGCGTCTCGCGGCAAGGAGAAAGAGATCCTTGAAGACATCGCGCAGCATTTCACAGTCCTTAAGCAGTATGAGGTCGCGTGGCCGCAAGCGAACTGGGGCAAGCACCTCGAGGCTTTTTACGGCCACTCCTCCCAAGTCTGGATCGCGAAGGCGCGGCGTAATGGCACCGGCAATTTCCGCGTCGTGATCGTGGAGGATCCGCACGCGACATACGGCTACCGCAACAACATGCGGGGCATGACCGAGCGGGTGAACCTCAACATCTACGAAGCGAAAAAACGTTACCGGGATTTGATCAAAAGCAAAGACAAGGTTCACTCCTCCGTCAACCTGACCGAAACCCGGCACAACCTGTCTATCCTCTTGGACATGAGTCTGGATGACTTTCTGAAGAATGTGGAGTTTGACGGCGTAGTCGAGCACCTGATCACCACGCCGCCCGGCGAGAAGGGATGGAGGAGCCTCTCCCATCTCTTCTATATCCTTAACGAGACTGTTCCTTATGTTGTGATGCGTAACTTCGAATCTCTTCTGGAGCCGAAGACGAACAACGCCCACGACGACATCGACCTGATGGTCTCGAACAGGGATCTTTTCGTGGCAATCACTGGGGCGACAAAAACCTCGAGCAAGCC
>JALHET010000228.1 GCA_022839525.1 Lentisphaerota bacterium | reverse complement strand
GGCGAGCGCACCGGTAAACAAGAAACCACATGCAATCGCAAAGACAAGGCAGAACTGTTTCATAGTCCAATCTCCTTTCATGGAATCAGCATATCACGTAGTGCCGCCGTGCCGCACTCTATGTTTTGCGAACTCGACTCTATATTTTGCGAACACTTTTCATCGCTGCTTGACGGGGATGTTGGGGGCGGATACGATTAAAAAATAGTGAAAAAAAGAAAAAAATCGATCAGAAAAAAGCCGACGCGGGAGAAAGTCCCACGAGTCGCGGTTTTGCTGGAGTCCTCGCATGAAACCTCACGCGGCATGCTGCGCGGCATTTTGCGATATGTGCGCCTCAATGGACCGTGGGCGCTCCATCTGGTGCCGGGCAGCGCCCGCGACCAGCGTCTGCCGACCGCCAGCATTTGGCGAGGCAACGGCATCATTGCGCGCGTGCCGAATACCAGAGTCGCGACGGAGATCGTCGCGTCGCGTCTGCCGACCGTTATCATCGACCCGTTTGATCCGTTTCTCGCTCCATCCCATCCGCTCTCGCGCTATTGCCGGGTGTGTTGCGACTCTCAGGCGGTTGCCCGTTTGGCTGCCGACCATCTGATTGCCGCTGGCTTCATCCACTTCGCCTTTGCGGACGCGCCGACCGCCCCCAACTGGTCGCGGTGGCGTCAGGAAGCGTTCGTGTCGCGGCTGGCGGAGCATGGGCACGACTGTGCGGTCTATCCGCTCCCGTCGGCGCGCGACCGCGCGGAGTGGGAGCGTGAACGTGCGGCCATGTGTCGCTGGCTCGCCAAGCTGCCCAAACCGGTCGCGGTGTTTACGGCCAATGACGCGCGCGGCCGACAGGTGCTCGATGCCTGCCTAGCCGCCGACCTGCCGGCGCCCTACCAAGTGGCCGTGCTCGGCGTCAACGACGACGAGCTGATCTGCGATACCAGTCAGCCCCCACTCTCCAGCGTGGCGGTGGACGTGGAGCATGCGGGGTACGCTGCCGCCGAATTGCTCGACCAGATGATGCGCGGCACCTTGCGCGAACCGCGCATCATCACCTATCAACCCATAGGGGTCACACGCCGCGCCTCCACGGAACGGCTACCGGTGACGGATCGT
Organism: Lentisphaerota bacterium; assembly: GCA_022839525.1. The sequence goes on along the minus strand of JALHET010000228.1, from coordinate 2,883 downwards.
CTGGTGATCCGCGCACTCGAATACATCCGCATTAACGCCGGGCTCAACATCCGCGTCTTCGATGTGGCCGCGCATCTCGGCGTAACACGCCGTTGGATTGAAAAGCGTTTTGCCACAGAGCTTGGCCGGTCGATCCTCAGCGAAATTCAGCGCGTGCGCTTTGAGACGGTGCGTGGCTTGGTCAGCCAAACCGGCCTTCCCTTCACGGAGATCGCGCGTCGCTGCGGCTTCACCGGTGCCAACCATCTGGGCATCATTTTCAAGGCGCACTTCGGCGTGACCATGAGCGAATACCGGGAGTGTCACTTTCGTTCACAGCGGACGGGCGCAACACCTGCTCGATGAAGAGGTAGATCTCAACGGTTCGTGACTCGGGGATGCGCCCGTCAAACCGTTTTTCACTTCTCCCGCCCCGGTTTGATGCGCACAGCGGCGAAACGCCATGTGGACAAAGGCAAGCGTAGGACTCCGCCTCCCGCGTCGAGCGGTTTACCGGTGAGCGCGTCCCAGGCGGTTACAGCATTCCAGCCGAACGGCCTGAGGTTCAGCGTCACGGTCGCGGCAACGTCTTCCTCGCCCAGATTGCTCACGAACAGGAGTAACCCTTCTTTCTCGCGCTCGTAGGCAGTGGCGTAAACGCCCGAAGGCGTGCAGGTGATCCGGTCCGCATTGTTCCAGTACGGGTACATCACGGCGTCCGAAAACGGGAACGCATCATGCAGGCGCCAGAGCGCGGAGGCAAGGCGGAAGAAATCCGGATCATTGTTCACGAAACCGGCGTTGTCACAACCGGGACGGATGGGTACGCCGTGCAAGATCGAGTAAGCGATCATATTGACTTTGTAATAAGGTCTGCCCTCGTAGACGAGAAGTTCGGAAGGGATACCCCACTGGCGGCCCATCAGCTCGGTCCGGAACGAGTCCATGGGCAGGACGTCGAGCGCCTTGGCCCCAGCCTTGTGCGTGTCGAGCTGTTCGCCGCCCCATGTGCTGGTGCCCCACGCCAGCGTCGGCGTGACCATGACGGTCGAGTTGTGGATGTTGAGCTGCCCGTCGGGCTTGCGCTGTCGCGTCAGGACGTAGAGCCGCCGCATGAAGTCGCGGGTGCCGAAAATGTCGTAGGCCATCCGCACCGTGCCGTCCGGCGCGGTGTAGCCGCAGCCGTGGCTCGGGTTGCTGCAGGGCATGGGCCACTCGGGCCCGTCGAGGTACCAGCCGTCGTGGCCGAACTCGTCCATCATCTTGGCCAGATGATAGAGGCAGAAGTCTTTCCACAGACTGTTCAAGCAGACATCATAGGCTTTCTGTTTAGGCTGCATCATGGCGGGGCTTGGCGTGTAGCCGCTGGATTTAGGGAACCGCAGGAATTCCTCGGAATACAGTTCCCATTCGGGGGCGCTGTCCGAAAAGCTCCGCGCCATGTACAGCAACAGGTTCATGCCAGAAGCGTGCAGGCTGTCAATCAGACTGTGCAGCTTCGGCCGGTTCTCATCTGTCACGTACGGATACGCGAAGGTCGGGGACCAATATTGATGAAAACACACGGTGCGCACCCCGAGTGCGGCCAGACGCTGGAGTTGCGTGCCCCCTTGCGCCGGATCCCACGTCGGGCCGTTGCCAAATTTCGCGGGGACGAACGCCACGCCCACCCCAGCCTTGCCCAACGGCTTGACGTCGAGCCTGCCGTAATCCTCAAAGTGGTCGAGCAGCAGCGTGTCCGCGTCAGGCGTGTACTCGCCCGGGTTTACGGCCGGCGCTTGCGCTACCCGCAGGACACGGAACTCGTCAATTGTGGCCATGGGATCCTCGCCGCCGATTTCAATGACCGCTTTTTCGGGTGATAACGGGATGAAACCGGTGTTCGGGGAATCCGCAAGAAGTTTGCCGTCCACATACAGCCGCACCCGGTCGCTCCAAGTCAGCGCCAGGTGGTACCACTGGCCGGCTTTCCAATCAACGGGCGCACCTGAATCCAGCGTGACCTTACCGTCTTTCCGCGCCCAGGCGACGAGCCCCCGCGCCTGCTGACTCAAGCCGAAACCGCAATCTGAACCGTCACGCATCTCCCCTTCCCATCTCACCGCGAGGATGGCACGGTTTGCGGTATTCGTCCGCCCTGTCTGCGGCAGGCCGCGCCCGGCTTCCGCAAAGGCAGGCCGGTACCAACACTCGATGGTACCCTGCTCTGGGTTGATCCGGTTAGCGGCAGCATACGTCACGCAGCCGCCGATTACGGAGGCGGGCGCACGTTCCAGCCCATAGCGCCCGTGGTGCGTGATCCGGTAATCCCAGACGGTCTTTTCAGGTTTCTTCACCGGGGTCGCGTGAAACCCGAACGTGTAGTCGAGCGGCTCCGCGATCCGCTGCTCTCCCTGGATCAGGCGGCAGCGCAACACCACGGCTCCGTCCTCTCGGCGGATGGTCAATGCCGCCTTGGGACCGTGCGCAATCAGGTTCCGGTTCGTGGAAAGCACCGACTTGTCGAATTGCCCCTTCACCGCCGACTCTTCGTCGTGCGGAAACCAGTTCCGGTCGGACTCGCAGAACCACGCGAACCCGCGGTTCTCGTCGCCCAGCCACACGAACGGCTTGTATGCATGCGTCCAGCCCTCCTCAGGCAATGTGGCGCTGTTGGCGATGCTGCCCCACATGCCGGGAAAATGATACAGGTACCGGGCGTATTCCGCCTTGAGCGGGATTTCAAGGGTCAGATCCCGCAAAAGCACTGGCTTCCCGGCATCCGGCGTCAGCTTCAGATCGATGCGGATCATGCCGTCAAACTCAACAGTCGTGCTTCCGGTAAGGGTGAGGCCATCCGCGTGCACGGCGGTCGCGCCCACATCATCGAGGAGCGGTGCATCGACTGCGGCGAGTGCATCCGCC
>JALHET010000227.1 GCA_022839525.1 Lentisphaerota bacterium | reverse complement strand
GGATTCGAATCCGCCGGCATGTCGCTGCTTGCCGCCCACCTGCGCGCCGCCGCCGTGCCGGGCCTGAAGATCGACGTCCACGGCAATCTGCATGCCTGTCTCAACCCGGAAGCTCCCTTGCGGGTCATGATCGAAGGCCATTGCGACGAGATCGGCTTCATGGTCCAGTACATCGACGACGACGGGTTCCTTTACATGTGTCCGCTCGGAGGGGTCACCATTCCCCTGCTGGCTGCGGAACGCATCGTGATCCAGGGAAAGGACGGGCCGGTCTATGGCGTATTCGGTGTTCGCCCCCCCCACCTGCTCTCCGCTAAGGACCGAGAAAAGATCGCGCCACAGGAAATCCGGGAAATCGCTGTCGATATCGGCGCCAAGAACCGCGCCGACGCGCTCGAACGCGTCGACCTCGGCAGCCCCGCCGTGATCGCCGCAGGCTGGCTGGAACTTGCCAACAGCCGCGTGGCATGCCGGGGGTTTGACAACCGCATCGGCGCGTTCGTCGTCACCGAAGCCATGCGCCGCCTTGCGGGCGAACACCTGAACGTCGCGCTGCATATGGTCGCCAGCGTCCAAGAGGAGGTCGGACTGGTCGGCGGCACGACCGCCGCATACGATCTCAACCCCCATATCGGCCTGTGCGTGGATGTGACCTTCGCCACCGACGCTCAAAAGGAAGACCGTAAAGTCGCGGGCGACATCCGCGTGGGCGCCGGCCCTGTCTTGGGCATCGGCCCCACCTACCACACCGCCCTCACCACACTCGTCGCGACAACAGGCAACGCGCAGAACATCCCGCTGCAACGCCAGGTCCGCTGCCGCGGCACCGGCACCTGCGCGTGGGCGATGCGCCTGTCACGTTCGGGCGCCGCCGTGGCGCAGCTCAGTATCCCGCTGCGCTACATGCACAGCCCGGTCGAACTCCTCAGCCTCGACGACGCCGCCCAAACCATCGATCTCCTTTGCGCCACACTACGGAGTATCCCCGCCGACTTTGATCTCCACCCCAAGCAACCCTGAGCCATGCCTTTCCCCATCACTTATTTGCTCGACCAGCCCGCACCAAGCGAAACGTTCATCCGGCGTGAGCAGGATCAGCTCCGGCGCCACAATTGGCCGATCTTTACCTTTTTTCTGAGGGGCGGAAACGCGCCCCTCAAATTCGCGTTGATGAGTTGTCCGGAGGGGTTCCGCTGGCGGTTCTTTAAAACCTGCACCCAGCGTATTCTGGAAGAAATCCAGCGTTCGCCAATCTCGGCCTTCCGCATTCTCAAACGGTTGCCGCAGGCCGCTTATCTCGTCAAAAAGGCGGCCGACGCCGACAGTCGGCTGCTTCATGCCCACTTTGCCGGCCTCACCGCCGACATCGCCGCCATCGCCGCCCGCACGTTGGGCCTGCCATGGACGTGCGCCGTTCACGCCCATGACGTTTTCACCCCGCCGCCGCAGCGCCTGTTCCGCCGTTTGCGCACGGCGGCCGGCATCGTCGCCTGCTCGGAAGCGGCGGGCGCCGCCGTGACTGCCGCAGGGATTCCTCCTGAGAAAGTGACCGTCATCCGGCATGGCCTGCCTCTCAACGATTTTCCGCTCGACACCATCCAACCCGACCAGCTCGTGCTCTTCGCCGGGCGGCTCGAACCGAAAAAGGGGATCGACACCCTGATCCGGGCCTGTGCCTTGCTCCTGACACGCGGTTTTCACTTCACCTGCGTCATCGTGGGCGACGGCCCCGACATGCAAGCCCTCAAACGCTTGAGCGAACGGCTTGGGCTCATGGACACGGTCGTGTTTGCCGGCTGGAAATCGCAGGAAGAGACCCGTTCGCACATTATGGATGCGTCCGTGCTCGTGCTGCCCTCCCGCAGACTCGGCAACGGGGACCGGGACGGCATCGCCAACGTCCTTGTGGAAGCGATGGCTCTCGGCACCCCAATCATCACGTCCATCGCCAGCGCCGCCCCGGAAGTGGTCACCGACAACGTCAACGGCTTACTCGTCCCGCCCGACGCCCCAGAACCACTGGCCGACGCCATCGCCAAGGCGCTCACCTCAAAAGAGCTCCTCCTGCGGCTCGCGAAGGCTGGACGTCAAACCGCCGAAGCTCAGTTTGACGGCTCGCGGAACATTAAACACCTTGAGGATTTTTTCAGACAGGCGGTAACGCCTCAGGGTTGACCGCGTCACGCGCCCATGCGTTCCGCACAAAAGCCAGCGAAGCCGCCAGCTCATCCCCCGGCACGTCCCCAGAAGGCTCGAACACTTTGATCACGGGGCGTGCCCCAAAAAAAGCGAAGGCCCCGAAATCGGTCTTGCCTTTACCCGGAGGCAGGTGGTCGTTCATCAGCGGTGAAGCGTCATGGATATGGACGCCCCGCGTCACGGGCAACAGCATGCGCGCCATCTCCTCATGACGGATCCAGCCCATATTTTCCCGCACTTGACCGTGCCCCATATCGTGCCAGTACGCCAGTGCCGGCGTGTCGAAACGCCGCTTCAGCATCATCATCTCGCCCTCATCCGGAAACGCCTCGATCGAGGGCAGGTTCTCCAGGCAAAGCGTCACGCCAGCCTTCTCGAACTTCGGCAACAGCGTCTCCAGCGAGAGACAGAAGCCGTCGAAATAGGCACCGGCTTTCCTCATGCGCCGCTGCCGCATCTTGGCCAACAACCGTTGATACGCGTCCCCGCCCGACGGCCCCCCCCCCTCGAAGGCATCCGCCAGAACCCGCGTGTTCCACTCGCGGAACCACCCTTTAAGGAACACGCGGCCGGCATGCAGAACCACCGCGCCCGCACCCATCGACTCGGCAAAGGCCAGCGTCCGTCCCAACAGGATGGAGGCCATGGCACGCTCGTCCTCATCAAGCGAAGCGAGCAGATAGAGTTCCGGATACCCGTGCGGTGCCCCGACCGGAACCGGACAGTATGCGTGCACGCTGTCGACAGCGACGGCGCCTTTTTGCAGACGGCGTCTCACTCCCGCAGCCAGTTCCTCCGTCAAGCGATACCCTAACTCCAACGCCTCAAATCCTAGCTCAAGGATCTCGTCAACAAGCGCCCCGCCATCCGTATGACGCCCCGCATTCCAATTTGTCGAAAGGGAAAACCGCATATCACTTGTCTCCCGCCTTTTTCCCCGGGAAAAAATAAAAGTTGGGTTGCGCGAAATAATCGACCGTCGCCTTAAATTGAAGCCACTCCGCCTTCCGTTCCGGCGGGACCAAAGGACGGATGACATCGAGCGGATAGTAACTGCTCCACCCCTGCCCATAACAGAACAGCTCACGGCAAAACTGGGCGCGGGAACGGTTGCAGTACGCGATCAACGCCGGATGTTTTGTTGACGATAATAAACCGCCCAATTGATAGGACACAAAATACTGAAGCCCGTTGATCATGAACTGAAGCCCGGCCATGTACAGGACCAGACCCAGACATGAGAGCGCGACAAGCGGCTTGAGCAGCTTCGGCAACTGCGTGAAGATGCGGTCCAGCCACCAAAGAAACGGGAACGCCAACAGCATAGCATAAAAGATAAAGTATCTCGGGCCGTAACACCACTGTCCATGCGCCGCGTTGTAGCACAGCAGGAATCCGACCCCCGGAATGACAACCGCCAGAATCAGCAGCGCGTCAATGCGATTGCGGTATGCGAAGGGGACAAGACAGAGCAGCCCCAGCAGGGCGTACGGATATGCCTTAAATATGTTGAAATCGTTACGGATACTCACAATGAACATGTTAGCGTTCGGCACCACATGGGCGAAACCGAATTGCGTCACAGGCTTCCCGTCTGCCTGAAGCCACTGCATGTATCCGCTGTCGAACGGCGAACCGAATCTGATCGCGTTGAATATCAGCAGAACCGCGAAAATAATCGCCCAGGGCACGACCAATGACCATGCGTAAGCCTTCCAGTGTTGCTTCAGCCCCATAAACGGTCGAAGCCAAAACTGCTTCGCCTCTACTCCGACGAAAAACGGAAAAACCGAGAGCGCGACCCCGAAGATCACAAAGTTGCTTTTCATGAGCACC